>JAADHY010000210.1 GCA_013151585.1 Planctomycetota bacterium | reverse complement strand
TGTGCCGGCCCGCGACCAGCCGATCCACAACCACCTCGATCGTGTGTCGCATCTGCCGATCCAATGCCAACGACTCCGTCAGCTCGACCACTTGGCCGTTGACTCGGGCCCGCAGAAAGCCCTGCCGCAGCAAGTCGGCAAATAGGTCCCGGTATTCCCCCTTCTGCTGCTGCACAACGGGAGCCAGGATCAGGTAACGCGTGCCGTCGGGCAATGCGGCGATGCTGTCGATGATTTGTTCGGGCGATTGAGCGGCGATCGATCGCCCGCACTGAGGACAGTGACCGGTCCCCACCCGCGCGTAAAGGAGCCGCAAGTAGTCGTAGATTTCCGTGATCGTGCCGACCGTGCTGCGCGGGTTGCGCCCGCCGGTCTTCTGCTGAATCGAAATCGACGGGGCCAGTCCGGCGATGACGTCGACATCCGGCTTGGGTATTTGGCCGAGGAACTGGCGGGCATAGCTGGAAAGCGACTCGACGTACCGCCGCTGACCTTCGGCGTAGAGCGTGTCGAAGGCCAGCGAGCTTTTCCCGGAGCCGCTGACGCCGGTCATGACGATCAGCGAGTTGCGAGGGAGCCGCAGGTCGACGTTCTGGAGATTGTGCTCGCGGGCTCCGCGAATCACGATATCGGAATCGCTGGCACGCATCAGCCCGTCAACCTTTCGCACCCGTCGGGTCGCCTGGGTTCGGTCTGGATGCGGACGCTTGCGGAGTAGACGAACCCGCAGCATCAGACGGGGCCCGCTTGCCGCCGGACCGGTACTTCTTGCGTCGTTTGGCTTTTTTTCGGCCGCGGTGCCGCCGTTTGCCCTTGCGGGGTTCGCCCGGAGGCGTCGTGGCTTGGGGATCGGCGCGTTCATCGGCCGACAAGTCGCTCGGGGAAGTCGACGGAGAGCCTTCGCCTGCCCGTTCCGACTCTGCATCCGCCTTGTCGGAGCAGGTCCCTGCAGCAATCTCCGGCGCGGCCATTTCGGTCGAAACCGCGCTGACCAGCGGTCCGCCTGCATCCGCCCCCGGGTCCGACTCCGCCGCGGTCGACGGATCAGCAGGTTCCAGGGACGTCGTGTCTTGGGTCGGGCAAGCCATCATCTCGGGCCGAGCCGATTCGACCAGTTGCATGCGCACCGTCCCCTCGCAGCGGTCGCATTCCTGGACCACCACACTGCCATGCGTCTTGCGAACGGTGCCGCACTGGGGACACCGCCAAACACGGCGAACGTCCAACTTGATTCGGAAGATAGGGCCTTTGATAGCGTCCGCTCCTTGGATTTCGTCTTTGCACAACTGCCCGTGGTCGCTACGATGCCGTCGCTTTAATCTGACAACCTTGACGGATCAAGACAAGGCATCGCATGGTTCCCAATCCGGTTTCAATCAAACGAGACGGGCCGCTGTTTGTGGGCGGCATGCTGATGGGAGCGGCCAATATCGTTCCGGGTGTGTCCGGAGGCACCGTAGCGCTCATCCTCGGCTTCTACGCACGCCTGGTGACGGCGATCAGCCGAGTGGACCTGACGTTAACCCGCTTGCTCCGCACGAAGGCCTGGCGTCAGGCGGCCGAGCATCTGGACCTTTGGTTCCTGTCGGTCCTGGCGGCGGGAAACGCGGCTGGCATCCTCGGTCTGGCGACGCTGATGCACTACCTGCTGGTCTACCAGCGCACAGCGACCTACGCCGCGTTCTTCGGTCTGATCATCGGATCCAGCGTGCTGGTCGGCCGCATGGTCCGTCGCTGGCATATCTCGTCGATTGTCTGTTTGCTGGGCGCAACCGGGTTCGCGTTCGTGCTGGTCGGACTGCCTGCCCTGTCGACCCCGCCCGAAGGGCTGCTGTATTTGTTCGTCTGCGGGGTCGTCAGTATCTGTGCGATGATCCTGCCCGGCATCAGCGGCTCGTTCGTCCTGCTGATCATGGGCAAGTACGAACTGGTCACGGGCATCCTGCGCGACTTGGTCCACGGCGAAGTGCATCGGGCCACGGTGTTGATTCTTTTGGTCTTCGCCGCGGGCTGTGTGGTGGGTTTGCTCGCCTTCGCCAAGTTGCTCCGGTGGCTGCTGATCCACTTCGAATCGCAGACGCTGGCCTTTTTGTGCGGGCTGATGCTCGGTTCGCTGCGGAAGCTGTGGCCTTTTCCCGAAGGTCTCCCGGCGCCGCTCGACGCGACGGCCGCACTGGCCCTGACGATCGCGGTGTGCGGAGCGGCCGCGGTGTTCCTTTTGGACTGGCTCGCCCAGCGACGGCGCTCGTCTGAGTCGGCCAGCGAGGCCGACGGCCAGCGCACTCGTCAACCGCTCATGGCGTCTCGCAATCAACCCGGCTCTCAAGAGACCGACACCAGCAGCAACTGAACGAAGCCGGCTTCATCGCGTGTTTCCATCGCAGAAGCAGATCGTCTGGGTGCGTGTGGATCAGCATTCGAAGTTCCCACTCCCGCTCGCGGGAAAGAAGACGAGCTTCTCGGTCCGGACGTCGAAATCACAAAGTGCCTCGTGCGTCCGAAAGAGACTTGAAAACGGCTGCGAAGATGGCGTCTTGATCGGTTTGGAGAAAAGACACGAACAGGGCGTCCTGATTAAAAGCTCCGGTTGGTGGAACAGGTTCGGGCGAGCTTCCGACGTCGACCGAGCGTCTGTTGCAACGCTAGCTTGCCGAGCTGAACTCACTGTTCGACCAACTCCAGAAGCGTCTTCGGCCTCGGGGTGCGTAGCTGAGCGGACGAGCACCGAGATTCCCGCGATACTTCAAGCAAGCAAAGCGAGCAGCAAACGCTCAAACTTGTTTGAATTTTCTGCCGAGTTCCCGCACGCCGTGACCGCCGCGGTCGATGGACTTGAAACCAACCGCGAGATGGGCGACGGAAGCTAGCAGCTTCTGTCACCGCCACGTAGCATCTGTTTTCGATCAGGATGATATCTTCCATTCCGTAAACACTCATCGGAAGATTAACAGTTCCGACGGCTCTTTTGATCTTCGAAGACACGAAGGCCGTTTCCGGTTCGGAGCTGTTAAAGGTCCAAAGGAGACTGTCGAATGGTACGGTTCGATTATCTGGTGAAAGGCTTGTCCGGGCTGGCGAAGGCTCATCGAGCCGGACCGATGGCGGGGCACTTGGGAGCCGCGGTCGTGGCAGGGTACTTCTTGGGGGAAGACGTGACCAATCTGCCGGCTGGGGTGTATCGGGCGATCGAGGCCGAGTTGGACCGAATCATGCGTGGAGAAGAGACCGTCTGGTTCGATCCGAAGAAGATGGGCGTGACCGTTCCGCAGCTTTTTGAGCCGATGGTCGCCGAGCCACCGCAGGCAGCGTTGATCCCCCAGATCGCCGAAGCGCTTTCCCGGAACATTGGCCAGCTCCGTCAATCCGGCCACAACGTTATTTTCGCGGCGGCCGCTTTACGATCGCTCCACGACCACCCGCAATTCGCGCCCCCGTCATGCGTGGCGGGCATCTGCAAGTTGATCGAAGCGTTCAATAATGCCTCGCCCGGGCGGGGCTACTACGGCCGGCAACGCGGCTGGCAAGGCGGCGAGGAAGTGATCCTGTCGCAGCGGCCACCGATCGCTCCGTACCGTTCGCTGTCGGCCATGACCGAGATCGTTGTGAACGAACTCATCCACGGAGCCTCGATTCGTCGGCGCGGATTTGGCGGTCTCTTCCATATTATCAACCACGCCGCGGGGCTGATCGAGCTGTCGGCGTTCGGCTACAAGAAGTTGGCCGAAACGGGGCTTGCGGCGCATCACCGCCACGTCTGCCTGTGGCGCACGCTTCCCGATGTCTCGAACGAACTGGGACCGCTTCAGAAAGCCGAGCATGATCCACGAACCGTCGATTACTGGAGTCGCAAGAAATCGGTCCAGTGGTCCGCTTGGCTGACTCATCGCATTAAGACTCTGTACGGCTTTTTCACACTGATGCGGTTTGTGGAGGACGTTGCAACGCGGAAACAAGCCGAACGGGCACTGCTGTATTTGATGGCCTGAGGAGGAACGTTGAGGTGTCGTGCGGCGATCGCGGACACCCATTGCAGACGAGACGCCTGCACCACAACGTGTCGTCCCTTCAACTCTTTCCCGTTGAAAATCCACTGCCTGCTGCGTTGCTGATGCTGACAGAGTGGGACACAATGGTATTGGTTACGAGTCAGGCTCTGAACGGTCACGCTACGTTGGGGCAAGGCACTGGCGTGGCAAAGACACGATCGGCAATGTCATGGGGCGGCGGTATCACGCTGTGAATGGGTAAAGCCATGATCAGCAGCGTTCAATCATGCGACCCAATAAGAACTGGGCTACGCTCCACTTTCCCGAACAGCCGGGTGTCAGCAAAGAGCAGACACGGAGTGACATCATTGACGCGCCAATGACGCGTCGTCCGCGCTGTGAGGGAGTCGTAAAACCGCACCAGGCGCAGGTTGCCTGCAATGGTGCGAATCCGCCACGAGGCACGCCCGAGTCGCCGCATCTCGCCACGCTGGCTTGGCCGACCCCGCTGTGATTTGAATCGCCTTTCGTTTCCAACATTCCACCGGCCGATATCGATGATTCTGCGGGGAATATTTTCTCGGCCACTCTTATGCGAGAAGGAATACCGGTCATTGATCATCAGAATTAGTTGAAATCCGCAAGTCGACGCGGTAAACTCTTACTACGATTGTTTTCGTGCTTCACTGGTTTCGCTGGGTGGCACGGACAAGAAGCGTCGGCGGGTGGCGGACGAGCAGATCGCCTGGGAATCTCGGAATGCAGGCCAGTATGAAACGGCGAGCTGAAAGGCACTGAGAATACCTGATCTCGCTGAACGGGGCTGGAAAGAACGCTCCGGGGATTTGCTCGGCCGTTAGACGAGAGAATGGCAGGGAAGCGACACGACTGAGTCTCACTGCCGTGACGGAGAATCCGACCCGTAGGGAGCATGATGGATACTGACCCGGGCTCCTCATCGCGACGCCGATGGTTGCTGCATTCGCTGCAAGCTTCGTTTGCAGCGACGGTCGCGGCGATTTGCTATCCGGTGCTGCGTTTTTTGCGGCCGCGTCCGGCAACTGTCTCTGGGGCCATGGAGGTGGTCGCTCCGTTTCGAGTCAATCAACTTCCGAACGCGCCTGGCAACCCTTTCAATTTTGGCGGCAAGCCCTGCTTGGTCGTCTTGACGCCCGAAGGGGAAAAACGGCTTGCCCGAGGCGAGCGGCTGCAGCCGGGCGACATTCGCGCTTTCAACGCCATCTGTACGCACATGGACTGCACTGTGCACTACCGTCCGGACCACGGAGACATTTTTTGCAGTTGTCACAACGGCGTGTATGACCTGAACGGCCACAACGTATCGGGGCCGCCGCCCCGTCCGTTGGAGACTTACAAAGTCACTCTACGCGGAAGCCCCGGACAGGAGGAAATCGTTGTCTCTCGCACCAGTTAGCGCTCAGGGCGAGAAGGCTTCCTGGAAGCAGCGACTGAAAGCCTTCTTCGTAGAGCGATTGGGCCTGGAGGCGGTCCAGTCGCTGGCTGCGAAGAAGACGGTGCCCCTCCATCGATGCACCCCGTTTTATTTTCTCGGCGGCATGGCGCTGTTCCTGTTCCTGGTCCAAATTGTTAGCGGGATTCTTTTGGCGCTGTATTACAAGCCTTCGCCGGACCAAGCCTTCGAAAGCGTTCGGGCGATCATGACGGAGGTCGAGTTTGGCTGGCTGATCCGATCGGCCCACTCCTGGAGCGCCAACCTGTTGATCGGGATTCTGTTCCTTCATCTTTTGACGACGTACATGATGCGGGCCTACCGGCGCCCTCGCGAGATCACATGGATCACCGGCGTCCTATTGCTCGCTCTGTTCATGGCTTTTGGTTTTAGCGGGTATTTGCTGCCGTGGAACCAGTTGGCTTTTTTCGCCACGCGTGTCGGCACGGCGATTGTTGGAGTCGTTCCGGGTATCGGCCATTCGCTGCTGCTGTTGGCTCGCGGTGGCGAGGAGGTGACAGGGGATACGCTGGCCCGTTTTTATGCCATCCACGTCGTCGTGCTGCCACTGGTGACGTTTGTTGTTCTGGGAATCCATTTGTATCTGGTGCAGAAGCACGGAATGAGCATCCCGGAACGCGAGCTGGCCCGATACGGAGGGCCGGAGCGCGTGCCGAGTATGCCCTTTGTGCCTCACTTCCTCCTTCGGGATATCGTCGGCTGGTATTTGGCTTTGGCGTTGCTGGCGGCGTTGGCGGCGTTGTTCCCATGGGAGCTCGGGGAAAAGGCGGACCCGTTTGGCGCGGCGCCGGAAGGGATTAAGCCAGAATGGTACTTCCTGTTTATGTACCAGACATTGAAGCTTTTGCCGCCGTACATTGCCGGGTTCGAAGGAGAGGTGCTGGGTGTGCTGTTCTTCGGCCTGTGCGGTTTGGTTGTGTTGGTGGTTCCGTTCTTGGATCGCGGCCCGCGGAGTCGTGCGGTGTTGAACGGTCTGGCGGCGGTAGCCGTCGCTTTCTTTGTGGTGATGACGGCGTGGGCCTTCTTCCCGAATCCGGAACAGAAGGTCGCGTGCATCATGCTCGGCACCCTCCTTTCCTTCGTGTCGCTGACGCTGCTAGTCCCGTTTGCGGACCAGAGGACGCCGGCTTACCGCCTGTTGATCGGTTTGTTGGGGCTGCTGGGACTTATCTTCGTGGGCGCCGCGGTGTGGGAGCTAATTGCATGAAGGGACGTCTGGCAATCTTCGCTGCCGTCTGGTGCGGGATGGCCTTCGGCTCGGCCGTCGCCGGGGAGAAGGGCTCGGCTTCCGGCCCGTCGCCCTCGTTGCCCGACGACTATTCATGCAAAGTGTGTCACTGGAAGGACGGCGAACTTTGGAATCAAGAAACGCCGACGGTCAGCGAGTCGGAACTCGCTGACGACATCCATTGGCAGGTAGGCCTTCGGTGCCATGACTGCCACGGCGGCGCCCCGTCGATTGAAGACTACGAGAACCACCGCACCGACGAAAGCTTTCACGCAATTGCATCGCCCGCTGACATCCCCGGTTTTTGCGGTCGATGCCATTCCAAGATCGAGTACATGCGGCGATACACGCCGTCGGCTCGGACGGACCAGGAGACCGAGTATTGGACCAGCGGACATGGCCAGCGGTTGAAAGAAAGCCTGGAGGAGAAGAAGGTTGACAAGGATGTCGCGACGTGCGTCGACTGCCACGGGCGGCATGGAATCCTTGCGGTGAATGATCCGCGATCTCCTGTCTACCCGACGCATGTCGGCGAAACGTGCGCCAGGTGCCACTCGGACGAAAAACGCATGGCCGGACGAACGTACCATGGTCGTCCACTCGGGCACGACCAGTACGAACAATGGCAGCAAAGCGTTCATGGGCAGGCCCTGCTGAAGAAGGGCGACTTAAGCGCCCCCACGTGCAACGACTGTCACGGGAACCACGGTGCAGTGCCGCCCGGCATTGATTCGGTGGCCAATGCCTGCGGGAGCTGCCATGCCAAGCAGGCAGAGTTGTTCTCCGAAGCACGGATGAAGCACCGGTTCGAAGAAATCGGCCTGCCCGGCTGCGTGACGTGTCACGGCAATCACCGGATCGTTCAACCGACTGACGAGATGCTGGGCATGGCAAAGAGCGCCGTCTGCAGCCGCTGCCACAGCCCGGAGAACGAACAATACGGGGCGCCGCTGGCGGGAGGGGAGGCCGCAGCAGCCATGCGGAAAGCGATGGAAGACCTCAAGCAACAGATCGCCGAAGCTCAAGCCAAGCTCGCGGAAGCCGACCGGCTGGGCATGGAGGTGAGCGGCCCTCGGTATGATTTACGGCAGGCGGTTGACGCCCTCACTAATGCTCGGTCTCTCATCCACAGTTTCTCGTTGGACCGCGTCCAGAAAGCCTTGAAGGAAGGTCTCGACGTCGCGACAAACGTTAACAAGAGAGCCGAGGATGCGTTGCGCGAGCACACGTACCGGCGGATTTGGCTCGCCGTCTCACTGGTTCCCATTCTTCTGGTCGTGACACTGCTGATTCTCTACATTCGCACGCTGCCGATTCCCGAACCAACGAGTCCGCACGAAGCGGACCGATGACCAATCCGCGACGTAGTCACCGGAGCCCCCTCCCGCCGGAAAGCGGGACGCTCAAGCCGCCCGACGCCGTCGCGTTTTTCGACGTTTCGGACCGTCTTTCCGGGTTGGTTGGTGGTCGTTCGTTTCCGCGGAGTTTTTTTTGCTGCGGACAGAGCCGCGTCGCGGTCGAAAAGCGACCGCACCGCTTGCCCCGATCAAAGCGAGCAACAGACCGATTGCTCCCCAGCGTGCGTAACGCGTCCACGGAATTGCGATCCCTCCGACTTGCACGCGAATCGTGTAACCCGCGGGCAGGCGCGATCCCTCGTACAGGAAAAGCGTTTGTTGTTCCGCCGACTGCGCGCGTGGTGGTGACGACCGGAGCAGATTGCAAGAAACCTGTTCGAGCTCGCTCGAACGAACCCACACACGCAGTTCAGAACACGGCAGATCGAGCGGTCGTTTCCAAACGTACCGCCCGCCCGGGTTCGGCACGACGTAAGTGTACTCCAGCTCCTGCTCTCCCGGTTCCCACGGGATGCTCGTGACGAGCTGGTTGCGTTTCAGGGCGAACCGCCGCCCGAAAAACTCTTTCTCGAAGGTCACGCGCCGGAAAGTGGGCGGAATGGCCAGTCGGAGCGTGATCGGTTCCTCGCCAGACGCTCCTGCGGCCCCGACATAGCATTGCCGAGTCGGGTTGTCGACCAGCAGACGCTCGTGCACCCGGACGACGCCCGGCTCACAGTCGATCCGGACCTCGAACCGGCGAGCGATCAAAGGCGACGGCTCAGCTACGGCGTCATATACCACGATGGGAAGACGCACGTGAGGTCGGTCCCGAGTCAACCGCACGCGCCGCGTAGGATAGTGCACGCCGTCCCGATTCGCCCCAGCGAGGTAGATCAATTCCGGCTCCAGCGGCAGAGGCTCGAAGACGAAACGGCCTTCGCCATCCGCCCGGGTGTCGGCCGCCACTACCCACTGACCGTCGATTCGAACCCGAAGCACGACCTCGGCGTGCGGGACCGGCGTGCGGTCCGCCGAGCCGTTCAACACAACGCCACGGATCGAACCTGCCAGGCCCTTTTCGGCGTTTGGAAGGCCCACCACGAAGGCGACCAAAAGCAGGCCCACGTTTGACATGATCACTTTCCTCAGCCGGGCTCGAGATGATTTCTAGGCGGCTTGAGCTCTCGCATGAGCCTCATCCTCTTTCTCGGCGAGATCGTCTGCTGCGAGTCGATCACTTCGAAGTTGCCTGAGCAGTTCGTCGATCTGCTGGGCGAGCTCACGCTGCTTGAGCCCCATTCGCAGCATATACAACATGAGGCTGAACCAAACGACGAGGTAGGCGGTCACAAAGGTTTCCATCAATGACGCTCCTGAAAATCGATCCCTCGCGGCGATCTCGTCGCGAGACGCAATGCCTCGCTAAAACACCCGATCTTGCACCCGAGCCCTCAGAAGGCCGACCAAGCGTTCGTGGTCAAGCTGCCGTTGCCGCTGCCACACCAACAACGAAAGAAAAGCGCTCAGACCAGCGACGCAAAGGAGCAAAACGGCACGCATCGATGGTTCCATTTGCGGTGCGGCCGGATGGATGCCTCGGAACCAACGAGTGGCCAGGATCACCAAAGGAATATCGACGACCCCGACGATCGCCAGCACCGCGCTGATTCGGGCCCGTTGGTGCGGTTCCTCGACGCTCGACCGAACGATCAGATAGCCGGAATAGATGCCCCAGAGCACGAAGGCGGCTGTCAGACGAGGGTCCCACGTCCACCACGTGCCCCACGCTTTGCGAGCCCACAGCGATCCGGTCAAAAGCATCAAGCTGCAGCAAACCCAGCCGAGCTCTGCAGCCGCTTGAGCCCACGCGTCCCATATCAGATTGCGCCGGACCAAGTAAGTGGCGCCGCCAGCGGCCGTCCCAGCAAAGGCCATCAACGCGAACCACGCGACCGCCACGTGCAGGTACATGATGCGCTGAACACCCCCCATCGTCTTTTCGGTGGGCGCCACAAAACACGCGGCTACCAAGCCGGCTGTGAGTAGCAACGACGCCCCGACTAGGGCGACCACTTCGCCCTTGGCCCTGTTCCTCGCTTTTTTGACCATTCCCGATATCCGTTGAGTTGGGTTGAGTTAATGCGTCTCGACCGAGCTTACTGCTTTCAAGCACTCCCAGTTCTTCATTCTTCCACGACAAAACCAAAAAGCATCATTCCCAACGTGATGAACAGCACGTCAAAAACAATCAGAAGTTGGATCCAACGCCACCAGGCGGTGTCGAGTGTGTCCTGAGCGACCAAGCGCGTGGCTTCCGAGCACGCGAGCAGAATCGGCACGACCATCGGCAGGGCCAACAGAGCTAGCAGGCTGCTGCTCCGCCCAACACTCATGACCAATCCGCTCAGCAATGTGCCGACGGCGGCGAGGCCGACGTTACCGAGCGAGACCACTACGAGCAGATCGCCGGGATGGGCGAAAAGAGGCACGTCCGAGAAAGCGACCATCAACGGGATCAATACACACTGGAGGGCCGCCAGCGCCACCACGTTTACCAGAAACTTCGCCAAGTAAACCCAGGAGGGGGCGATGGGATACAGACACAAAGCCTCCCAGCATCCGTCTTCTCGCTCCGCGCCAAACGAGCGATCGATGGCGATCGTGCCGGCGAAAAATGTGGCCAGCCACAACAGCGAGCCGACCAACTGCCGCTTCTGTTCGGCCAACAGCTCCAGTTGCATGCTGAAGACCAGCGCAACGGCCATGCCGAGCACCAACATCGGTGGCCAGACGCACCGGGCACGGTACTCCGACACGAGGTCCTTCTGGATGAGCCACCAAAGCTTTGCGTACATGGCGATTCAATTCACTCCGGTCGTTTCTGGCCGTGTTCGCCCGCGGCGGTCAGCCGACTCGGTACCCCGGATCGTAGAACCTTCGCCCGGATGCGGGGAACGTCTCCCCAACATCTTTGGCCGGCCAACGCGTTTCACGCCGCGCGACCGCTCCCCACCCGCTCGGACGGCGTCCTTTCGCAGCACAGGGACCCAGGCGCGCGCTGCAATCGTCCCGACTGCAAAGTCACCCACCGGTCGGCCAGTCCGGCCGCAGACTTGCCTTCGTGTGTTGTGAAACAGATCGTTCGGCCTCGGTTTCGCAAGTCTCTCAGCAGGTCGGTCAGCCACTCGCGGCCCTCGCGGTCGAGTCCCGCGAAAGGCTCATCGAGCAGCAGGATCACCGGATCGTGTAGGAGGGCTCGCGCGAGAGCCAGTCGCTGCCGCATTCCTCGCGACACTTCCCTCGGCAGCCGTCCGGAGTAGGGACCGAGC
>JAADHY010000471.1 GCA_013151585.1 Planctomycetota bacterium | reverse complement strand
GTTGGGGGCTATTGTGCTGGTTCTTTTCTTCTGGGCCGGCTTTTACTGGGCGACGCATCCGATCCCGACGACGGAGGAGTATTACCAGCAGATTTATGGGGCCCGGGAGGCGTGGGTGAAGGCCGTGCGGGAGCGGGAGGCTCGGCAACAGACGCAGCGGGTCAATCGGCCTGACGAAACAGCAACTGCTGAACTCCAATTTCGTCAAAAGACCTTCCGGATACGTTCTTTTCCAACGCGTGCTATGCCGCCCGGATGACACCGGCATTGTGCTCCGCCGCCGGTAAGCCTCGCTCATGCCGGCACCGGGTACCCGCCCACGTAGGTGCTGCCGTCCGTGGGGTCGACGGCCAACGCCAACGGTTGCCACCGCCAGCCAGCGCCGTGCGGCCGGCGGTCGTATTGGGCGGACCAAATTGTATGGAACTGGTTGTCGAGTCGGAATACGTCATCCAGCTCATAGTCCAGGCCGTCGCTGCCGCCTCCGTAATAACTGCTCGGAAGACTCCAGGATGTTTCGAGCTGCCATCCCGTCAGATCGCTGTCGAAATACCAATGGTGCGTGACGACCACCGTGCCGGTCGGCATCGTCACGGTATGGCCCGGGCCGGCGAGTTGCTGGAGCTCGGCCAGCAGCGTCGAGCGGTCGACGGTCCAGTCTCGCTCGTCGCCGGCCGGCTGAAGCGGAATAGCGCTGGTTGTCTGATTGCCCAGCCGAAAGCGGATTGTGCCACTGTCGATCAGCGCACGGTCCAGCAGCCATTGATGGCGCCATAGCCCGCCGACCTGGTCGACCCACGCGTAGACCAGGGGCGAGCCTGGGAAACGGATCAGGGCGAGCGTTCCGTCGGCGTGGAAGGCAAGTTTCAAGCCGGTGTCGCGGCCGTAGGATCGGCCGAGAGTCGGGAACCCGGTGCCCCCCCGGTTGTAGTGAGCGACGCCGGTCTTGAGGATCGTCAGGTCGCCCACGCCGTCCTGTGGCTCGTGCCAGTGGATTTGGTGGGCGATGGCCACGCGGTTCGTCGCCGGCGCGCTGGCCAGGTCGGTCGGTTCGGTCTTCGCGACATAGGGGTTGCTCCCGGACAGCAGATCGTAGTCCTGGTCGATCGTGCCGGCAAACAGCGGGAAAACGGCGTCGGAAATCTCTGCACCGCTGGACCGATCGAATTTGCGGACGTTGGTGAGTTTGTATGACCCGGTGAAGGTCGTCCGCGCATGGCCGGCCGCGAGCAGGTTCCCGTCGGGGGCCTCGGCCAGTGTGCTGTACGCGAATGGGTTCTCGGAGCTTTCCTGCCAGTAGACGGTCTTGTGATCTGCACCCTCGGCGATCCAGGCCGTGGTTCCGTCCGGCAGGATCCGACGGACGTGCGCGGCGTATTGAAGGGATCCCCCGAGGCCTCCGGTCCGGGTGGCCTGCTGCGTTGCGACGTAGAGGGAGTCGTCGCTGCCGAAACAGATCGCGGTCGGATCGTCAGAATATTCGCCGGTGAAGATGTTCCGCGTTCCGATCAGTTCATAGAGCAAGTTATCGGCCGCATCGAAAAGCCTCACGCCGGCCTGCGGAAGCGTGGCGCCGTACGGAACCCAGCGTCCCCGCTCCGCATATCGCTGTTCGCTCGGGCTGAAGATCACGTCGCGGTCGCTGAAGTAGGGATCGGCCAGGATCGACCCGTCCGACGGGGCCACCAGGAAAGTCCGGCCGCCGGCGATGACTCCGCCGGCTTGCCGTACCACCAGGCCGCGAGACGTGAGCTGAATTCGATCGACGTGGTCGCCCACGCGCACGGACCACAGCAGAGTACCATCAGCCGCGTACTTGCGCAGCGTGATCAGCTCCGTCTCGCATCGGCAGTTGCAGTTTGGCGGTCGGCCCATGGCTGGTTATTTGACGCTTGAGGGTTGAGGGTCGAGGGTCGAGGGCGGCAGCCTTACGGCTCACATGCGACCCAGAGCGGGATCCACCAATCGCGGCCTGGCAGGCGTGCGAGGATGCAATACGTGCCCGAGCTCGCCTGCAGGCTCTTGTCATGGCTCACCACAGTCACAGTTTCCTCGCTGGCCGCTAGCCCATACTGGTCCGCTTCGTAGCCGGTCTCCTCGACCAGCAGTTCGGCCGTCGCCGTGGCCGGGCCGGTCAGCGGATCGGTGGCGTTCGGCAGGTCGGAGGTCAGCCGTGCCTCGCGCACTTCGAGGGCATCCGGTGCCCGATCGTCCCAGGCGATCGGCGGCCGGGCGTATTCGCGGCCGTGGGCAGCCGATTGTGTCATCCGATCTCCTCGCGGAACGTGTCTAACAACAACTCCAGACTCTGGCCCCCCCGCAGACGCCAATTGAAGCCGACGATCTGCGGCCGCTTCGGATTTCCGCTGCTCGGATTGTTTGCGTCCAGCGACAGGTCCCGGCCGACGACCTTCTCGATCAGATCACCGATCTGGTACTGCGGGTGATCGATGCCGTGCAAGACAATCGATGTGTGCACGGTCGCCGCGTCGCTCGACTTGCGCAGCTCTTCCAGGTAGTCGTCCATCTCGTTGACGTCTTCCAGGTCCCGGTCGCTGCCGTGGGCGGAATTGCGGACCAGCCGGCGGCGAAAGCGGCGCGACAGGTCGAGAAACAACGGTACCTCGTCCGCGTTTGGGCTGTCGTCGCTGCGTTCCGCTGTCGCTTCGGAACGCTGGTCGAGCTCGACGGAGGCGGTAATGCGAACGCGCGCCTGGTCGGGCTGGCCATCCGCGATCAACTGCCAGAGGGACGCGGGTGGGGCTGGCTCCTGGAACAGGATGCCGCATTCGTTCTTCAGCACCGAAAATTTCCAAGGCACACGCTCCCACTGATTCGTGCGGGGATTGTGCCATTCCACCAGGTACTCGTCGTCCGACTTCCGGTCCGGGGCCGGCTGGTCCGCCACCGAAACGCGCGGCAAGAACCGACGGCGGCGGAGTTCGCCGACTTTTTCTTCGGTGAGCGGGTCCAGAACCGTGCTCCAGTCGAAAGGCTCGGTGATTTCGCTGCGTTGGCCGGTGTACTTGCCGGATTCATTCAACACCCATTTGTTTCCGATCGTCGGATCGACGCCGTCCTTCTTGCGGTAGAGGTTGCTGCGCGAAGTCGAGTCGGCGGACTCCGGCCATCCCTTCTGCAGCTCGAAGGTCGACTCTACGACGATCGGCGCCGTGTGCCCGGTGATCGTGTTCCGCAGCCGGCCGATGTCGTAATGGATGGACAGATCACTGACATTGGCGAGCGTGGGGTCGATCGACTCGCCGGGCCGTTGCAGCCAGACTTGTTGCACGACTCCCGTGCCTCGCCGGAAGAAAACAAACTTGCTCTCGCAGCGGTAGGTCGTGAATGTGGCGCCAGAGACCGTTTGCTCTGTCGGGATCGTGTACCAGCCGAAACCGTACGGCGTCAGCAATCGGTCGAGAGCTTCCGGCAAGAAAAGGCCGCGCCGGATTCTGTGATTGCGAACGATGGACCTCTTGTAATCCTCGTATTTGTCCGCGAAGTCCGGATCGTTTTCGTTCAAGCTGTCCGGGACGGGCGGCGCCAATGCAACATCAAGCTCGGCCAGCGTCGGATTCTTGTAGTAATCCTCGTCGGGATTGAGGAGCCAGCAGAGCGCGTGGACCGCTTCGGCCAGCGTCCACCGCTCTCGCACATTTTCGCTCGCCGGCAGATTGCCTCGGTGCGCCTCCTCGTCGGCGTCTGGATCGAGGAAGTAGTAGGACTCGTCGTTCGGATCCGTGACGTGATGCCTGTTGCCGACGATCTTGCCGTCGACTTCCGGGTTGAAGACGACGTCCCGATGCACCCAATTGACGGTGAAGGTTCCCTGCGTATCGATCGAATCGACGGCGAGGTATCCGTCCAACGGCCGGCCGAACAGGTAAGGGTCTTGCCGAGCCGTGATACGCACGGTCTCTTTCCCGTCATCGACGATCAGTTGCTGGGCCATCATCTTACCCCAGCTCAAGAACCGATGATTCCCCTGGTCGTCGATGGCATGGACTTGAATCAGCCGATTCGTGCCGACCGGCGCTGTGGTGTCGACCAGCCGCCAACCGGCCCTTTCCAGGTCTACCTGCAACACCATTGTGTCCAGTCGGCGGCCGCCAGCGGCGCGACTGATCGAAATCGGCAGCAGCCATTCCGCCTCGTCGCGCACGCTGGGCGGATTGCCCTGGTCGTCGCCGAGCAGGACGACAAGCCGGGTCGCTTTTCGCGATAGCGCTGCGTATTGCGAGCTCGGAGGAGCGGCCATCGACGTCGTCTATTCTTTCTCGTCAGGCTTCGCGACGTCTTTCAGAATCCGTTCAGCCTGATCCTTGAGAATGCGCAGGGTCTGATTTTCCTGCCATTCCTTCCGCCGGCGGTATTCCACGTAGAACCATCGCACGATGGCCGCGATAACGGCGGCGATTAGCGCCGCCCAGGCGCTCGTCTGTGATCCGTCCATGAATCGGTCCTTTCTTTCATCAGCGTTCTTCGGCCGTGACATTCGTCGGCGCCGGCGGGCCGGTTGCGTCGGCGACGACGTCGATTTGCGTTCCATTGTTTCCCTGCAGGAGGACTTCGGAGGAGCCGTTTCGAGCGGAAAGCGTGAAGGTATAGGCCCCACCATCCTGCAAGCCGGAGACGATGACGTCGTAGTACCGCTGGCCGTCCGCATAAGAGGTCGTGGCGTCGCTGACGGCCGTTGGGCCGGCTGTCTTCCGAAGGATGAAGTCGACCGGCGCGTCGCCGTCGGACGGCTGGTTCCAGACGAACCGGAATCGAAATCCGCCCCCGTCGCGTTTTTCGATGCCTAACAGGGAGCCGTCGCCCGTCAGGTTCACCAACAGGCTGCCCTGCGCATCGGTCTGCCAGCGACGGGCTCCGGAAATGACGGGATTCTCGATGTCCTGGTCGTGCGTGCGAACCTGAAACCAACCGATCTTGTTCGCCGGCAAGGTATAGCTGAATTGATTGGTGGGTGATTTGACGATCGCGGCGGCGGTCGTCTTCGTCCCGGCGGCGACGCGTCCGCCTCGGGCGATGCGGCTGCCGGGACGAACAGCAGCGGTGTTGCGGTAAACGATGTTCGACTGCCCCGGGTCGGTATCGCCGTACGCCACGTACAGAGCCGCCCCGAGTCCACCGGCAAACGGACGGTGCGCGAAGGCAATCCGATGGCGCGACCAATGCAACACGGCTCGCATCAGTTTCCTCCGCCAAAGGTGCTCAGCGGGAAGTGCCGGACATGGGTATTCCCGTTTTCGGTGACCGTCACGGTGACGATGTAGTTTTTGTCCGCCGTGAAGCCGGCCTGCTGCTTGCGCAGCTCGAAATAGTCCTCGCGATTGGCGGACAGTGCGAAGCTCGGGTCGTCCTGGTCGTCGATCTGAAACAGGTTCGCGCCGGCCGTCTGTTCGCGGACCTGAATGTCGCAACGAGCATTCGCGTCCGCAGCATGGAGATCGACCAGCTCTCCATCGCAAGTCAGCCACACCTGGAACCAGCAGTCGTTCCCGTCGATCGTCACGTTCAGACCGACGTCGACGCGCCCTCGGCCGGCAAGCACGCTGCGGCCGAAGACGATATCCAGAGGCTCCGTGCCCAGCGGGGTATCCGTCGCCAAGTTCGGCGACGACCCAACTTGTTCGTATGCCTCGATGCTGGCCTGCAGACGCGAACCGGCTTTGTGAATCTGGTTCAGGTCGATAGTCGCGTCGTAATACGACTGGCCACCTTTTCCGCCGGTCTGTTCGGTCGCGACGACGTAGGGTGTCGTCGCAGCGGCCAGGGACTTGAACGTGTTGTCGCTGAAATCGAAGACCTGGTTCTGGTCGTTCCAGATCGCATAGTAGATGGTTTTCCCTGGCGCGTCCTTGCGCCGCAAGAGTTCCGTCGCCATGATCGCTCAATCCAGATGGGGGGGTACGTTCGTGTCAGGCAGTCCCGGGACACGCAAATCCGGGTTGGTTCGTCGCAGCTCGCCGATCCACCAGCGAACTTCCGACCGCCCGATGCGATCCGCCCGATCGCGCGCCAGATTGGTTTCGATCCGATTGACCTGGTCGCGGATTTCCTGGATGTCTCGGGCGGTATTCGTCTTCCAGAGTGCGTCGGCCGTCATCCACGAGTTGGCGCGCACGAGGCCCACGACGACGGCGAACAGCAGCGTCGCCACCGCGCCGATGGGCACAAGCACATTGGCGTCGAGTTTCTTCAGGTTGTCGAATCTTTTCGTATTCATCAGACTGACCAGGCCGATCCGACCGATCGGATTGATTTGCACTAGGCCGCTTTCGGGATCGCTGATACCTCGGCCACCCAGCCATCAGTGCCCGGGCGTCGGTCCGTCCGGAACAGGCCGACCGCCGCCGTCAGTTGCTCGTAGCTGATCCGCACCCGGGACCACGGCCAGGCTTCCCAGGCCGAAGCGCACATCGCCCAAAGTTCCGTAAGTGTTTTCCCTCGCGACCGCACTTCGGCGCCCGGGCCGCCCTCGCCGCGACGCCGGTAGCTGGCCGCGACTTCGTCCAGGTCCCGGGTGATCCATAGCAGACACGGTCGATACGGCTGCATGACGCCGATCCAGCGATCGATCGTGTGTACAAACCTCGGATCCTTGATCACCCACGGTTCCGGCAGCGACTGCAGCAGCTCCCGCATTCTCTCCTGCGGCACCGGATGCCGTGGGCTGCGGATCAGTCGATCGTTGATCGCGCGCACGGCCGGCAGCTCGGCGAAATGATCGGCCGGCCCCAGGTGCCAGCCCAATTCTGCGATCATCCGGGTGACGATTGACGTGCCCGAGTGGCCGATCCCGCAAACGACCACGTTCGGCGGCTTCACTTTCGCTCGTGTAGTCTGTGGACGGCCGGCCGACGACAGTCGCTGCTCACCGTCTTTGTCCCTCGGGTACCACCGTTCCCGATGCAGACCGTGCGCCGGCGGACCGTCAAGATTCCACTTGTTGAAAAAATACCCGGCGTACTCCTGACGTCGGGCCCGATAGGCGACGTAATGCGCCGGCTTCTCGGGCCTGTGATCGACGACGACGTCCGGCGTGTAGACCAACTGGATGCCGAGCTGATGGAGCGTCAGGAAATGGTCCATGTGCTCCCAGGACACTTTGAACGCCTCATCCCAACGTGCCCGCAGCAGCACGTCGCGGCGTGCCGCGAAGAAATTCAGCCCCAGGTCTGTCGGAACGTAGCGGGTGCCGGCCGGCGTCCGCAGAGGAACCTGGCCGTTCAGCCTGACTCGCAGCCGGCGCCGGCCGCCGCTGCCCTCGCTCCAGACGAACCGCCCCGCGTAGTTCTGGACTTCCCGACCTTGCCGCACCAGGCCACTGACCAGTCCGACGTCCGGAGCTGAATCCAATACGTCGATCATCCGGTCCAGCCGCGTCTCTCGCATGAAGACGAAATCATCATCGCAGTTGATCAGGATCGGCGCCGTCGCCTTCTGCACCAGGTAATTCCGGCCGGCGGCCAGGCCGACGTCAAAGGGAAGCTGGTACCAGGTCACGTTCGGGTGGTCTTTGACCCACCGCCCGTCACGGGGTATGACATCCTCTTTGCAGCCAAGTGAGTCGTCGGCGACGAGGATCCGGGCCTCTGGATAGAGCGAGACGATCGACTCGACCAGCCGGCGCAGGCAGCCAAAGCGCCGGAAGGACTTGACCAGAATTTGATAGCGCCGGGGATCAGGTTGCGGTACCGAGGCGCTTCGACCCGGCCGATCTGACTGATCCGACCGATCGGATAGAAGCTGTTGGGCGACCGCCTGCGGCATCGAGCGGGTCTCTCGGCGGCTAATCAGCGTCAGCCGATCCGCGTTCGGAAAAGCCTGGAGCAGGGCGCGGACGGCCGTGCGCCGATCGACCGCTCCAGAGGGGACTTTCACGGTCCGGAAACGCCGCAAGGGCCCGTAGACTCCGCAGCCTGGCGGCACGAACAGCAACGTGCGCGCAGGATCGCACGTGCGGGCCTTTTCGGCCAGAAAGTCGATCGTCTGTGGTTCCGCGATCAGTCCGATGGCTTCCATGCCGTTATATTCCCAGGAACATCAAAAACGGGGACGCCTTCGCGGGGACTTCACCGAAGGGGTAGCTCAGCCCGTTCCCGTTGCTCACGAGTTGCTGTATCTCGGCAGTCGAGAGAGCTCGCTTCCAGATGCCGATTTCGTCGAAGTTTCCTCCCTGTCCACCTTGTCCGTACAAATATCCCACCCAGAGTTTGCCAAGGCCCCCAGCAATGGGGCCTGTATGAGTCACTGTTTGCTCAGGACTCCCGTTGTGGTACATAGTGATCTCGACACCATTCTTGATGACTAGCGCGATGTGCGCCCAGACGTTGTAACTAATAAAGTAACCCCCTCTTGCTGACGCACCTGATACCTTGCCCCAGACGTAGTGACGACCGGACAGAGAGTCGTATTCCAGCTCGATGCGATACTCGTACGTACTGTCTCCCTTCTGAATCAGAACCTGTCCGTCGCTATACCCTGAGTCTTGGAACCAAAACGCGAGTGTGAAATCCGACGAAAGAGGTTGCAAATCCGGGTGATCGTCAGCGTACAGATACCCCGGACCAAGCGACACGCCATTATTTACGACGGCATTGATGACGTATGGGCCGTATTCCTGCCACAACGTGTGGCCGCCGTGTGAATCGGCGCGATCCGCGTAGCGAGATGACTCGTCGAGCTTCCAATAGGCCATCAATCCATCGAGCAAACTCATAGGTTCTGCCCCAACAAAAACCCGTCGTAGCTATTCGGTCCCGTGCAGAGAAACCCAAAAACGTCCGTCTTGTTGGGCGTGCTCGTCAAGGACGGCACCAACCCTCCGGGCCAGCGAATCCCACTCCACCACGTCACCGTTCGACCCCCGGTCGAGTCTTGAGTCAGCCGGATCAGAAACCGCTGTCCGACAGACACGTTGGTGACAGCGAGCGTGCGGTCGCCGCCCAAGGTGACTTGATGGACGTCCGCCACGTCCATGTCGAACGTGATCGTTGCTGCGTCGCTATCGCTCTGCAGGGCTCCGGCTGTTGCCTTCACGTGTAGCTTGTCCGTTCCATCGTCGATCGTGACAGCCGAGCTCTGCAGGACCTTGCCCGTCGTACCGTCGAACTTGGCGATGCCGTTATCGGTCGAGCTGGTCGGTCCGGTGACGTCGCCGCTGCCCCCGCCGCCGGACAGGCCGAGCTCGGCGGCCGTTTGGTTGATCCACTTCCCGCTGGCCGCGTCGTAGCCCAGGATTTCGTTGTCGGTGACGCCGGTGATTTCGACGTCGCTCAGATCGTCCAAGTTCGCCGGCACGCGGCGCCAGACGGCCGCCCCGGCCGAAACATCGACGGCGAAATAGACCGCGTCGTTCGCCACGTCGAACCATTGACTGCCAACGCTGTAGCCGGCGCTGGCGTCGTCATTGGCCGTCGGAGCGACCGTCTTGGCGAATTCGCTTTTGAGCTGTGAGGCCGAGCCGGCTGCAACCTTGATCAGCCCCGACCAGCTCGAAAGGTCCGTCCCGAGCCCGCCGCGTTGCAACGCCAAGCTGCCCGTCGTGATGTCCGCCGCCGCGTGGTAATGGGCGGCCGCGGCCAAGCCGGCCTCGGTCGCTGTCTGGTTAATCCACTTGCCGATTGCCGCATCGTAGGCCAGGACCTCGTTCTCGCCGACGTTGGTGATCTCCACGTCGGTCAGATTGCCCAGCGGTACCGAGCCGCCACCCCCGCTGATCTGCGAAAAGCTCAGGGCGTTGGTGCCGACGACGTCGGAACCGCTGTTGTTCGTGCAGAGCCAGAGCGTGTCGGCCTGGCTGGTGCCTTCTTCGACGATCACCAGGTGCCCGGCTGCGCTGGCGCCGGCCGGCATGTCATCCGCCCGCGACCAGGCTCCGGAGGCCGCGACCCAGATGCCGTTGGCGACGCCGGGCGAACTCGGGTCTGCGTCGTCCTTGACCAGGACGCGATCCCCAGCCTGGACGGAGACGCCATCGATCGTCTGCAAACCGGACAATGTGATGTCTGCCGTGGTCGCCACTCGGACGGCAGATAGATGGGCGCCGATTCCCTGGGCGAACTCGGTCGCATGCAAGCCGTCCAGCAGGTCGGCGTTCAGGTTCGCGACTTTAGTGGTCGAGACAATGACGAAAGGTGCGACGCCCTGAGCTGCGTCCGCGTAGAACGTCTCGGCGCGAATCTGGTGCGATCCCGCGTCCCAATCGGCGGTGAGGGTCTTCGTCCCATCGCGCGGCAGGAATTGATTGGTGTCGACTGAGTCTTGGAAAACGATCATCCTTGATCTCCGTGCTCGTCCTGAGCGCAGTTCGTCAGTAGGCAGTGCCCGCCCTACAGGGTTGGGTAGGTGAAGCTCACGATCGCAATGCCTCCCGATTCGTTGATGTCGAAACGCTGACCGTCGGACAGCCGGAGCACGTCCGGCGGATAGACCTGGGCATTGATGGTCACTCGGGCGGCCGTCCCCGGGTTTCCGTTCGGGTGGGCGTCGTCAAACGGCGTGATGTCGAACTGCCACTGACCGGATCGGTTGATCGCTCGCGCGGGAATGTTGAAGGAGTAGTTCCCGTTGCCGATCCAATTCACTGTTCCAAGGACGTTCGTCGGGTCGGGTGCCTGGCCAGCCTGCCGGGACGCGGTGATGCGAAACCCCTTGGTATCGCTCGGATAGCCGTTCGCGGACCAGGTCAGTCGGTACAGGTTCGTCGGGCGCACGGGCAGCA
>JAADHY010000570.1 GCA_013151585.1 Planctomycetota bacterium | reverse complement strand
TGGAACCGGGGGGGCGCATCGACGGTCCCGTCTGGCTGAGCGACGAGGTGCGGTTCTATCGCAACTCGTCCTGGCCAGCTCAGGTTCGTCAGCAATTGTTGGAGGATTTGGGAGTTGCGTTCGGAGGCGGCGCCGATCCGGATTTGTCTCCAGCTCGGCATCCCCATCCTCTAGCCGGGCGACTGACGTTTGGACGGGAACCGCGAGGACAGACGCGTCGGGATCTGGAATGGCTGAGGATCCCGTGGCGGCGGTCTAAGACGCAGCCACGTTGGCCTCGCATCGATTTTCGAGCCTGGCGCACGTACCGTGTTTACGACAGAGGGTTCGAGTATCAGGCCGAGCCGTTGCCAGCCCGATTGGCTCACCAGACGTTGCGGCCCAGTCCTAACAATCCGCTTGGCATTTTCTACCGCGATGGCAACCTGTGTCTGGGAGACGAAGTGGTCGTTCAGGGAACGCTCGTCGTGCGAGGCCGAGTGGAGTTCGTCGGCCGATCGGTCTATGTCGGCAGCTTCAATTGGCGCGGTGCGGACGGCCGTCCCATGGCGTATCGCAGTGATCAATGGCCTCGTTTGCCGGCGATTGTCGCCGACTGCGTCCGCTTCACCCGACAGACCCGCTCAATGGTGGAAGGAGCGATCCTCGTCCGACAGTCCGTACAAGGAGCGGGTGGCAACTGGGAGCTTCCGCTAGATCCGTCCGTTGCGTATGAGGCTCAAGGACAGGCGACGAGCCGTCCGCTGGGGCAGCCCCTGAGTCGGGTCCAGATCGATCCCCGCTCGAACGTGGATTGGCGATTGTTGGCAAGCCATGTGCGGGGGAACCGTCCCGACCGCACGAGCGTGTCGACGAACCAACGGTCGGCCTTCCCGACTTCTCAAAACGTCGACTACGCGATCTGGCTGACGGACGGACCGACAGGGAATTGGTACCCCATCGTCGAGGTCGTCCCGGATCAGCATGCGCTGCTGGTCGTTGGCGAAGTCGAGCATCGGTCTTGGACGTCATTTCGCATTCGCCCTCACCGTCGACACTACGTGGACGTCCGCGGGATGATTGCCGGCCGGAAGCACACGTTCGACAACCCAAGAGTCTGGCACTTGAGCGGAAGCGCGTGGCAAGAGCTGTGGATGCGATGGAAAAGCGAGGCGGCTGCCGATGGACCAGTCGTCGCATCGTCGAGTTCGACCGGTCAGTCGGCTGCCGCAAACGCCCCATCATCCGGCTCGCCCTCCTCACCGGGCGGCGGTGCCTCGTCGGCGGATTTGGGCAGCCTCGTCTCCGGGTCCGGGGCGAGCGGTGGGACGGGGACCGGGTCCGGTTCTAGCGGATCTAGCGACCAATCCCGCTCCTTCCTTCAATTTCTGGCCGACCCCGCCACCTTCTCCGATTGGGACCGTCCATATTCGACCTATGGTTTGACGGTGGAGCCGACGTTCCACTTGCGGCGGATGAAGCGGGTTTACTACCGCTGGTCTCCGCCAGTGTTCCGAGCGTTTGCGGATGCCCGGCGTCATCCCGATCAGTCGGGTTACCGGTGGGAAGTTCTGTCGTGGCGCGAAATGTGACGGCCAGCGGCAGGCATTGGTGAGCGGTGCCCGTTCGGCGCCAACCGAACGAGCGACGCCGGCGAGGTCGGGCCGTGGCCCACCGGCTTGTGGCCGGTCCTGACCTTCCGCCCGCCGTTCCGGCTGTGCCTTTACCTGTAGCCGAAGACCGTTACGCCGGGCGGTTCCCACCTTTTCGACCGCGGACCCGGGCATGAGGAAGGGCCGTGCCCGGGAACACGATCGGGCAACACAATCCAAATGAAAGCAACCATGATGCGGCGGACAAACAAGCGAGCGGCCTTTACGCTGCTGGAGGTCTTGTTGGTCGTCACGTTGCTGGCGATTCTGGCCTCCGTCGTCGTGCCTGCCGCTCAGACACAACCGACACCGACTCTAAAGAGCACCGCACGGGCCTTTGTGTCGGATCTGCGATACGCACGGAGTTTGGCGATTCAATACAACGCCCCGGTCATCGTCCGTTTCGATCCGGCCAACGGAACGTACGAAATCGCGTGGAGTGATAGCAACCGAGGGCCGCTGCCTTGGGGCATCGAGCCGACCAGGGCGACGGCCGGTCCGGTCCAGCGGCGACTGAATCCAGGGCCAGTGGCCGGTTTTACTCGCGCGCCGAGCCGATTTGTCGCCATCTTTCTGAAGCAGTCGAAGCAGCCGGTCTCCGACTTGACGTTCACCCCCACTGGCGGAACCGGCCCGGCTCGCAACGAGGACACGATCATTTGGATCGCCCAAGGATCGGACCGCGACGTCCGCTTCGTGCGGATTCGCATCTCTTGGGTGACCGGCCTGATCTGGCTCGACCCGCCTACGTCGCAACCACCGCCTACGATCAGCGGCCGAGGAACGGCGTCGGCGTACGTCGGCAGGGGATCGCTAGGGAATTCGCCAAAGGCACCGTTCCCGATGGTCGCGCAGTACGCTCGAAGTGAACCTGGTCTTTCTCCCCCTCACCCGAAGGAGCGGCAACGGGCATGATTGCGCTGAAACGAGTACAGACCTGTCCCATTGGCCTGCACTTGGGGCCTCGGTCGGTGACGCTGATTCAATTGGCGGGACCGCCCGAGCAGCGTTCGATCTTCGCCATGGCGTACGCCCCGTTGCCGGGCACAGACGGTGTGGCTCCGGCGGACCGCGATCGCATGATCGTCGAAACGATCCGGCAGCTCTTGAGCGGTCATCGCTTCCGGGGTGGTCAGGTGGTGAGTTGTCTAGGTTCAGAGGAGCTTTTCCTGCAAAACGTGCGGCTTCCTCAACTGCCGGCGGAAGAAGTGGACAAAGTGGTCCAGTGGGAGGCCGAAGAACGACTACCCTATCCGGTCGGGGAGGCCGAGATCCGCCACTTGGTGGCTGGCGAGGTCCGGCAAGATGCGAACATCAAGCAGGAAGTCATCCTCATGGCGTGCCACCGCGGCGTGCTGAAGCGTCACGTTGGTATCTTGGAGCAAGCT
>JAADHY010000256.1 GCA_013151585.1 Planctomycetota bacterium | reverse complement strand
GGCTGATCGCTTTCAGCTCAGACCGCCCGGCCTGAGGCAGTTGCTCCAGGTGTTCCCCGTAGCGCGCCGCGAGTTTTTCACCAGCTTGAAGGGCTGACTCGCCCGGTCGGCCCGACCGGATCAGAATCGCCAACAACTCAGCCGTGCGCAACGAGGCGGCTCCGTGCGTCAACAGCCGCTCACGGGGACGATCGCACGCGGGTGTCCGTGGGATCCGAGGCCCGAAGATGCGGTCACCAATCCATTGGGACGCCGAAAAGCCCTCGCGCGACTCCCACCGGAAACTCGGCCGCGATTTTGTCCCTGACCGAACCAGATAGCCGTCTCCTTCCAACTGCGTCACCACTCGCGTCACGAACCCCGGTTGTTCCGGTGCACACGCCGCTTTGAGCTCGTCCAGAGTGAACGTTTCGCGGACGACGGCCGCTTCGACGACGCGCCGATATCTCTCGTACCGCCGTCGGTCATCGTTTGGACTGGCCATTGTCGCTCCCTCGCCCCACAGGCGGCCCATAGATTTCTCGTCCGACGGGAACGCCGGGCCCTCGGTAGCTGTCGAAAAGCCCCAAACAGACGTTGTGACGCCTGTCAAAATAACAGTATACTGCAGGCAAGACCTGTGCAAGGTCGCCGGCCGGTCTGCCCATCTCCAAGCAACGGTTCGCCGGGGAAGTTCCTGTGCCGACCGGCAATGGGAATCACAGGGCCGTTGTAGAACCCCCAAGTTTCTGTCGATGTCTATCGGGTGTTGCTCGGTGAGCCGATGGTCGGAGCAATGGCCACAACGCCTCCGGGCGTTTCTGAACCTATGATTGGACACGGGTGCTGCCGGAATAAGTCCGGTTCTGCAAGAACGTGACGCACTTCGTGATTTCGGCGACCGGCTTGAAAAAAGCCGCCCGCTCCCTCGGCGGGCGAGAAGGGACTTTGTTTCGCACGCCGACCTCCGAGCAGGACCGTGCAGCTTTGCAAATCCCGTCGTGCGTCCCGGTTTTACAGGGAACCGATTTACCCGTTGAGCGAACTGCAGGACTCTGGTAGTATACATCGGTGGTTTCAGATTGATCGGGACGTTGCGAGGTGGGTTCATCCTTTTGAGGGCCGCTCGTAGCGTCTCACCAACGGACTTTTGATGGTATTTCGGAGTCGGAGCCTCGAGCGAATCGAATTTCGGGAGGCTGACCGGCGCTCAGACGCCGCGGGGAGTTCTCGCGCGGGGGAAATAATATTCTCGGTCCGTTGCGTTGCCGTTTAAGCTGCAAGTTTGAGGATTTTGGAAAATCGAAATGGTCGAATCGTTCGACGAAGTCCTCATCGTACTGGCGCACTTCGTCATGGGAATGGTCGGGCTGATCGGTGTGGGAGCGGTGTTGGCTGCCACGTCGGCTTGCCGGCTGATTCCCGTGTCGTTCGGCCGTCGGCGCCGCCCAAGCGGAGGCCTGCTGGGAGGACTCGTGATCGAGCGATACGGGTACGGTCGAGACCGATTCATCGGTCCCTGTTCCGGAAGGTCCCACCCATTGCTGGAACCTCGGCGGAACGACACACCGAAGGATTCGGGGGGGCGCTTTTCGGTCCCTCGGTTCGACCTCTGACTGCAGCTTACGAAGTCAACGCAACCTTCCGTCCCCGCCGAGACGAGCTCTTTTCGGGGCGCGTCTGATCGCACCGGCCCTCTCGCCGATTTTCTGAACCCAGTCGTTTTGCGGCGCGGAGCGGGGTATCGCTGCCGGAGGGCATCTCCAGCCTTCTTCCGCGGTCGCCTGGGCGTTCGCGCAGGCTCCGGCTTCTCAGCACGGAGAGGACCCCAGAGATGTTCGACCCTACGACGATAATCATTGCGGTTGTCGCGTTGGGGCTCGGGGCTCTCGTCGGGTACGTGGTCGATCGGATTCGCCTGGGGGCGACGTTTCAGCGACGCGATGAGATCATTCGACAGGCGGAGCGGGAAGCGGAGAACATCCGCAAAGCGGAAGAGCTCGCCGCCAAAGAGGCTCTGCTGAAGCGCCGCGAGGAACTCGAGGCGGAAATCGGGCGTACTCGCGAGGAACTCCGCGCCCAACAGAAACAACTTGATCAGCGCGAGGCCAAGATCGAGCAGCGCGAACAGGATTTCGCAAAGAAGGAGCGCATGCTCGAGGTGACGCAAAAGAAGCTGGCCGAACGGGCCAAAGTCGTGGAAGCGCGGGACCGGGAATTGGAACGGGTCCTGCGGGAAGAACAAGAGCAGTTGCATCGGATCAGCGGCCTGGACCAACAAGCTGCAAAGGAGATGCTGCTGGATCGCCTGGAGCGGCGGCTTAAGGAGGAAACAGGTGCGCTGATTCTGAAGTACCGCAACGAGCTTAAGGACAAAGCTCAGTCCATGGCCCGCGAGATCGTCGGCATGGCCATCCAGCGGTGCGCGTCGAATCACACGTCCGAGATGACCGTTTCGTCAGTGGACATCCCAAATGACGAAATGAAAGGGCGGATCATCGGCCGCGAGGGCCGTAACATCCGCGCTTTCGAAAAAATCACCGGGGTCGATGTCATCGTGGACGACACACCCGGCGTAGTCATCGTCTCGGCTTTCGACAAGGTGCGCCGCGAGGTGGCGCGGCTTTCCCTGATCAAGCTGATCCAAGACGGACGAATCCATCCCTCGCGTATTGAGGAAGTCGTCACTCAGACGCAGAAAGAGATGGATGAACATATCCGCCGGCTTGGGCAAGAAGCTTGTCAGGAAGTCGGCATCAACGGTCTGCACGAGAAGCTGGTGGAGCTGATGGGGCGGCTGAATTTCCGGACCAGCTACAGTCAGAACGTCCTACGCCATTCGGTTGAAGTGGCGTTCCTGACCGGAATGATCGCCGAAGAATTGGGGCTGGACGGCCAGATGGCTCGGCGATGCGGCTTTTTGCACGATATCGGGAAGGCGGCTGATCACGAGATGGAAGGAGGGCACCCGGAGATCGGAGCGGACTTACTGCGGCGGTACGGCGAGCCTCCGGAAGTCGTCCACGCGGCACGCGGACACCACGACGACATCCGTTGCGACTGCATTTACACGGTCCTGGTGGCTGCGGCGGATGCCATTTCGGCTTCACGGCCGGGGGCCCGGCG
The DNA here is from genome assembly GCA_013151585.1 of Planctomycetota bacterium. Taxonomy (GTDB): domain Bacteria; phylum Planctomycetota; class Planctomycetia; order Planctomycetales; family Planctomycetaceae; genus JAADHY01. The sequence goes on along the minus strand of JAADHY010000256.1, from coordinate 7,666 downwards.
CGAAACGCTCGAGCGATACCTCAAGCGGCTAGAAGAACTGGAATCCGTTGCCTGCGGCTTCCCTGGCGTCGAGCAAGCGTACGCGGTTCAAGCGGGACGCGAGATTCGCGTGATTGTTGACTCGGCGGAGGTCAGCGACCGTGAAGCGGCCAAGATGTGCCGAGATATCGCCACGGCGATCGAACAGTCGCTCACGTACCCCGGTGAGGTCAAGGTCACGGTTCTCCGCGAAACCAAAGCGGTCGAGTACGCGCGGTAAACGCGTCGCAGCGCCAGAACCACACGGCCGAGGCGTCGCCGTTGCGGACCTTCCGGAAATCGGAAGCCGAGCGGGACGGCCGCCAGTGGGGTGACGCAGACCGGTGCCCGCCGGGCGAGGGAGTGTAGCCCTTTGGTCCGATGTCGCGGTTCTCGCAAAGCGCACTTACATGGAACCCTCGTGGCGGTCGACCAGACTAAACAGCGATTGCTGCTTGCGATGATACTCTTCTTGCTCTTGTCGGCGGATGTGATCGATGGCATCGTAATCTCGGCGCAGCACGCCGACCACGTCCCCATCCAACGCGCCGTCCTTAACCAGATCGTCAAGGATTCCGAGTGCTTTTTCCTGCGGCATTCCTTCGTGGTAGGGCCGTTCTTCCGACAGGGCGGAACAGACGTCGGCGACTGCCATGATGCGCGAACCTAACGTCAGATCCTCGCCTCGGTGCCGAAACGGATAACCCTTTCCGTCCAGTCGCTCGTGGTGGAACGACGCCCATTCGTTGATTTGGCGCATCCCGCCGATCGTGTCCAGGATACGGAAGGTGTGGTAAGTATGAGTTCGGATCATCAGACGCTCTTGCTCTGTCAGCCGGCCCGGTTTGTCGAGAATCTCTGTCGGAATCGCCAACTTGCCGAGATCATGCAAATATCCGGCGGTTCGCATTAGGCATTGTTCCCGGCGCGAGAACCCGAGGCGTTCGGCTAACGCAACGGCAACGGCGGCTACTCCCGCGGTATGGACCGCCGTCCAATGGCTGGAGGCGTCGACTAACCGTGCGAAGATTTCCGCAATCGGGATGAAGGCCTCGGCGTCGATTTCAATGGTTGGCCAGTCAATCTGAGTAAGTAATATTCCGTATATCTGATCGGATATGATGTCGAGCCAGAACGCCTCCGGCGTCGAGACGTCAAGGAAGGCCTCGACACAGTCCGGCGGAAATTGCCTGTCTTTGCGGGATTGGATCAAGTGCCGGACCCGGTCCGCTTGCTCGAGGACGGGCTCACGTCGTTTCAAAGCCACCTCAACGGTGTCGGCCAGTCCGACGATGAAAGAGGCGAGTGGAACCGGACACCCGTTGCATTCGCTCCCGCGGCCGCCGTTCCAAGCGACGTGATGGAATCGCACGATTTCAGCGGCTCGAGCGAACAACGGGTTGTCTTTCAGCAAGAGGCAGCCGACTTCGGAGTGCCAAGCGACCGCTTCAAGCTGTCCCAGATGAAGGGCTCGAATTCGGTTGCGCGGACCAATCAATCCGATGTCATGGATCACCGCGGCCAAAAAGACGTCCACCAGATCGGGTTGCCCGATTCCCATTTGCCGAGCCATTTTGGTGGCGATGTAGGCCACTCGTTGCTGGTGCTGGGTGATTTCCGGGTGGACGTGGTCCAAAGCCTCCGACAAGGAAAGGACCAACCGGTGCAGCGGCACGCGCGGGTTAACGATCATCGGTCAACCTCCCGCCTAGCGGCTGAGCGCTACACCGCTGTCGGCAATTGACAAGCGAAACAGTTTCATATCGGGTTGTGGGATTTTGCAACACTCACTCGATGGCGCAAGCAAGCCTGGACGGAGTGACGAGAGCCCGTCAACACGTCGGGTGAGTGTGGCCGTTCGGCTTCTCACGAAATGTGCGAGAACCACGAAACATCATTGGAGCCCGTCGAGATTCTGTCTCGACACCAGAATGTCTTGGCCATCGCTTCGCGGCGGTCGTTCGACGGCGAGTCGAAGGCGACTGTGCCAAACATCAAGAAAGAATTCTGCAGTTACACCCCTTTCGACATGGCCCCCCATTTCGCCAACGCCTACCGCTAACGATTAAGCGACCAAATGGCCGCCGCAAGCGGCCGCATCCTCCGCGCAAAGTTCCGGACGACGCGTAGAATCTTTGTTGGCGAGGGATTATCTTGTGCAAGCACCGGTTTGGCAAGAGGAGACTGCTTGCGGCCGGGCAAAAGCCCACTCTGATGACAAGCGGTGGCCGGACCGTCACAACGACGCCGGATTCCGGGCCGCTTCCGACCCGGCCGGAATCGGTGCCCATGCCAAGACATATCCTGCACGGCCAAATCGATGTTCTTTGGGTCGTGGGCAAGGTTTCGCTCGCGGCGCAGCAGGCTTACGCGAGCCGGAGTTCGGCACCGAGTCACTCCCAGGCGAGTTTGGGCCAAGCTTTGTTGGAAGAAACGTCACAGCCTGCATTGATCGACAAGGGAGGAATCGCATGGAGGACCCCAGAGACGCTCGGACACCCAGCCTTGTGCTTAATGATGACCGGCATTTCCTGGAAGGGCCTCGCCGCTGGTGGGATGAAACGTTGCGGGTCGCCCGGATCGTTCGCGAATTCGTCCGCGGGTTCGCGGCCCTGCAGTTTGTCGGCCCGTGTGTGACGGTTTTCGGGTCCGCCCGATTCGACGAAACGCACCGTTATTACCGATTGGCGCGTGAGGTCTCGGCCGCGATCGCCACTCAAGGCTTCGCGATCCTCACCGGTGGCGGGCCAGGAATCATGGAGGCCGCCAACCGCGGAGCAAAAGACGTGGGCGGACGATCCATTGGCTGCAACATCGTCTTGCCGCATGAACAGAAGCCGAACCCCTACGTCGACAAGGTCGTCACCTTCCGCTACTTTTTCGTGCGAAAGGTGATGCTGGTGAAGTACTCACAAGCTTTCGTCATTTTCCCCGGCGGGTTCGGGACGATGGACGAGGCTTTCGAATCGGCGACGCTCATCCAAACGGGCAAAATATTGGACTTTCCCATCGTCTTCATGGGATCGGACTATTGGGGGCCGCTGTTCGAATTCTTGCGTCAGCGCATGGTTCCCGAAGGGACCATCGATTTGGATGACTATGAACGGCTCATCCTCACCGACTCGGTCGAGGAGGTTTTGGAGCGGCTCGAGCAGTGTCCGTCTTGTCCGGGCCGACGGACGGATGACCGCATTGAAACCCGACATTGGGTTCGGCGGGATTGGGCCGAGGTTTCGCGACGCCACCGCCACCGCATCCACCACGCAACCTGAGCGGACCGCCCGAGAAGCCGTCCGGCGGCGCGGCGTTCGCTTCGCTGTGCGTTGCAAGCCGGTCGGAGGCGCCCCGGAACCGCCAATTCATCCGCGCGCTTGTTGCCGTAGTCGCTCGATATCGGCCGCCGTCACCGTGATTTGACGGATCATACCCGTGTGAACCCGCACGTACTGGATTTTCGCGGCCTGATCCGGGTGCCGGTGCACTTCCGCCGCCAGCCATTTCTTTTCTTCGCTTGGCAAGTCGGCCACGTCCGGTTCCCAGTCTGTCTTTGTCTCTACCACCAGCGATTCCAACCGAGGATCGAACTTGTTGTAGCCTGGCATTGGTTCTACCCAATCGACTAATCGACGGCGATAACCTCGAACGATTGCAAATTCCCGAACGACGGCGTCCTCTGTTCCGGACCTTCGCCGGGGACCGCGTCCCTTGCGCCCGTTGGTCGACGCTGTTCACCTTACTACTCGAGAATGATATCGCGCACCGTGGCTCCGCTAGGGATCATCGGCAGCACGTGCTCCTGGTAGGGACACACGACGTCCAGCAGGAAGGGGCCGTCGCTTTCGAGCATTTCGGTCAGGGCGTCCGTGAACTCGGACCGCTTCCGCACGTGTCGAGCCGGGACGTTGAACCCGGCCGCAATCTGGACAAAGTCGGGATAAGTTTCGTCAAACGTCCCGTCCCCTTTGCCTTGCGCCTCCGGTCGATCGATGGGCCCCAAATACGTGTGAGCCCGTCGGCCGTCCATGAACCGATCTTCCCACTGCACCACCATGCCCAGATGCTGGTTGTTGAGTAGCAAAATCTTAACCGGCAACTTTTCGCAATGAACGGTCGCCAGCTCTTGGATGTTCATCAAGAGTGATCCATCCCCGTCGACGTCAACCACCAGCGCTTCCGGATGCGCGACCTGCACGCCTACAGCCGCCGGTAGGCCGAAGCCCATTGTCCCCAGCCCCGAACTGCTCATGAAGCGACGCGGACGCGCGAACTTGTAGTGCTGCGCCACCCACATCTGATGCTGGCCGACACCTGTGGTGATGTAAACGTCGTCGCGACCCTTCGTCTGCCGCCACAACTCGTGGATGGCGTCTTGCGGGTAAATCCAGTCCTCACTCGTTTTGACCTCCATGGGATATTGCTTCTTCCACTCAGCGATCTCTCGGTGCCACTCATCGAGCTGAGGAATATCGTCGTCGGTCAAGGCCGCGTTCAGTTCGCGCAGAACGTCCCGTACGCTCGCCACAATCGGAATATGAGCCTCCTTGTTCTTGTGAATCTCCGAAGGGTCGATATCCACATGGACGATCTTGCCGTGTTTGGCAAATTCCGTCAGCTTGCCGGTGACGCGGTCGTCGAATCGGACGCCGAGCGCCAGCAGCAGGTCAGCTTCATTGATGGCATAGTTCGCGTAGACGGTGCCGTGCATGCCCAGCATGTCGAGCGAGTATTCATGATCGCCCGGAAAGGCCCCCAGACCGCGAAGTGTCAGCGCGACGGGAATGCCTGTCCGTTCGACAAACCGCCGCAGCTCGTCGGCGGCATCGGCGCTGACGCATCCGCCTCCCACGTACAGGATCGGCCGGCGGGAGCGACGAATGGCCGCGATCACCTGCCGAATCTGCTCTGGCTGTACCTTCCGACGCTCCGGATGATAACCTGGCAGGTTCATGGGCGGATCATAGTCCGGCTCTTCGGCCTGCACCTGCAGTTGCACATCTTTGGGAAAATCAATCAGGACCGGGCCAGGCCGCCCCGTGCTAGCGATGTAGAACGCTTCCTTGACAATCCGCGGCACGTCCTTCAAATCGGTGATCAGGTAGTGGTGCTTCGTAATCGCCCGGCAGACTTCGACAATGGGCGTTTCCTGGAACGCATCCGTCCCGATCACGCCGCGCGGCACCTGACCCGTAATGCCGATGATGGGCACGCTGTCCATTTTGGCATCGGCCAACGACGTGACCAGATTGGTCGCTCCCGGCCCGCTGGTCGTCATGCACACGCCCACTTTGCCTGTGCTGCGCGCGTACCCCTGAGCGGCGAAACCTCCGCCTTGCTCGTGCCGCGGCAGTACTGTACGGATCTTGTCCGCATTTTTGATCAACGCTTGATGCAGCGGCATACTGGCTCCGCCCGGATAGGCGAAAACCACCTCGACGCCCTGCCGAATCATCGCTTCGACCAGGATTTCGGCGCCATTGTAAGTCCGCTGCTTGATGTCCGACTTGTTCGTAGTCGCCACGATTGTTCCCTCAAGACATCCGATTGATATAAAAACAGTAGAACGCTCGATTTCCTCGAATCAACGTGCCCTGTTGCGCAGGGACTCGCTGCGAGCCTTACCGTCCGACAGTTTACTCTTTGCCCGCGCCATTGACGAGGACAAAAAGCCTCATTCTGACAGCTTAACCAAACGACGAACCGGGGAATTAGGCCTCCGGAGGGGAAATGTCCCCTGCGCGCGGCGGTGCCGGCGGCCGTCACACGCTGTGGAACCGATCTCCCGGCTGGAGCGGATGACCGCACAGAAACTCTTCGATGCGCATGACTCGCTTGGCCTCCGGCTGGATCCGCAGGATCTCCAGTCCTTCTTTTCCTGTTTGGACGACGACTCGTTTGCGCGTGGCCAATATCACCTCGCCCGGCCGCCGATGGTGTTGGGACTGGGGTTTTCCTTCTTCATCGGACCGACCGGACGGGATTTCCGCCTGGACGGCGGCAAGTTCCACCGGCTCGGCTTCCAGCAGGCAGAGCCGCATCGGCTGACCGCCTTGCCGAGTCAGGAACGTGAAAGCCTTGGGCCAAGGCTGCATGGCACGAATGTGTCGTTCGATCTGAACGGCTGGCTGGCTCCAGTCGATCAATCCGTCTTTTTTTTTCAACCGCGGAGCGCGGGTGGCTTGGCTAGCGTCCTGCGGTCGAGCTTGCAAGGTGCCCGCTTCCAGTCCGTCAATCACCCGCAAGACCAGCGGCGCCGAGAGCTCAGCCAAACGAGATTCCAGCTCACCCGCGGTCTCTTTCGCGTGGATCGGCGTCCGTTCCACCGCCAGAATCGGACCGGCGTCCAGTTCCGGTTGGATCTGGAAAATCGTCACTCCGGTTTCGGTGTCTCCATTCAGAATGGCGTATTGCACCGGCGCGGCTCCGCGGTACTTGGGTAAAATCGATGCATGTACGTTGATCACGCCCAGCGGCGGAATACCAATCACTTGCGGCGAAAGAATTTGGCCGTAAGCCGCTACCACAAACAGATCGGCTCCGAACGCCCGAAGCCGTTCGATGGAATCCTCCGTGTTGATCTTCTCCGGCTGAAAGACCGGCAGGCCTTTCTGCACGGCCCATTGTTTCATGGGATTTCGATGGCGGTGATGGCCGCGTCCCGAACGATCCGGCTGCGTGACCAGTCCGACTACTTCGTGCCGCGACTCACAAATCGCCCGAAAGGTGGGCACACCGAAGTCGTCCGATCCCATCATGAGCAGCTTTAACGCCATCAGTCGATCCCCCCATTCGGAACCCGCCGGTCCAATCGTTGGGACGGTGGGGATTCCTGTTCGGAGCTCCAATCTATCGGTCGCCGGCCAGCCGCGTCATGCGCACAGCCGGCCTTCCAGGTCTTCGAGCTCCCGCAATATCTGTTCATCCGCCGGATAACGCCCTTGCGCTTGCTGCCGGCGGAAATAATTTTCGAAATCGGCCAGTTGAGGAGCCAATTCGCGTCGCACCGATTCCGCCATCCGGTCAATAAACAGGATACCGTCCAAGTGGTCCGTCTCGTGCTGGACGACGCGAGCGGCCAGGTCATCAAGCCGCATCTCAAATTCGCTTCCGTTCAAGTCGAACGCCTCGACGATGATCTCCGCCGACCGCCTCACCGGCGCGAAAAGCTCCGGAAAACTCAAGCAGCCCTCCTCGGCCTCTACGCTGCCCCGACGGCGAACGATTTCCGGATTGATGAAAACCCACTCCTGTTCACGCTGCTCCGGGTCCCCGGTGACGTTGGCCACGAAAACTCGATACGGCAATCCCACTTGGTTCGCTGCCAGCCCGATCCCGTTGCCGGCGTACATCAATTCAAACATCTCGCCTACGATTCGGCGCAACCGCTTGTCGATCCGTGCGATCGGTTTCGATTTGCGCCGCAGAGCCGGATGAGGATAGGGAACAATTTCCATGGGCATGTCTGAATCGAGGATAACCGGTCAAAAAGGGGGCACGAAGAATATCGCCGAGCTCGCTTGTTCGGCTCGAGAACTGACCGCCCGAGCGGTTTCGTCCGAGCAGAGCGGCAAGCAGCAGGAATTCTAGCTGCACCAAGGTGAAACGTCGAGTAGGCTCGCATTCGGCAGAGTCAGGAAGCGAAAACCGGCGC
>JAADHY010000011.1 GCA_013151585.1 Planctomycetota bacterium | reverse complement strand
CCCCCTCCCGTGCAGGCCAGACCGTGTAACAAATTAGCGAACAAACAGTCCCGAATCACTCTCGATCGGTTCCGACACCCGTCAGGGCTTGGCGTCCTCTCACCGAAGCGTGGATCTCGCTGCGGAGCGTCTCGACAAGTCCCTGTCGGCGCGGTAAAGTGGCCCACTCATTGTCTTGGTTTTCTCGTTGATTCGCCACTCCCATTGGCGATCGCGGTGTGCCGGAATTGCTGAAACTGAGAGGATCCATCTATGGAAACCAAACGCGTGTTGCTCGACGCCAAGGAAATTCCGACGGCTTGGTACAACATCCAACCGGATTTGCCGGAACCCCCGCCCCCAGTCCTTCATCCCGGAACGAAAAAGCCGGTTGGTCCCCAGGGTTTGGCGCCGATTTTTCCCATGGCACTGATCGAGCAAGAGATGAGCCAAGAGCCTTGGATCGAGATTCCGCGGGAAGTCCGGGACGTTTTGGCAATTTGGCGTCCGACCCCGCTGGTCCGGGCCACGAACTTGGAACGCGCGCTCAAAACTCCCGCCCGCATCTACTTCAAGGATGAAAGCGGCAGCCCTCCGGGCAGCCACAAACCAAACACGGCCGTGGCGCAGGCCTACTACAACAAGAAGGAGGGTGTGCAGCGGCTGACGACCGAAACGGGAGCCGGCCAGTGGGGCAGCGCCCTCTCGTTTGCCTGCAAGATGTTCGACATCGAATGCAAAGTCTACATGGTGAAAGTCAGTTACCACCAAAAGCCCTATCGGCGTTCCATGATGCAGCTTTGGGGCGGGACAGTGACCCCGAGTCCGTCCGAGGAAACCCAGGCCGGCCGCAACGTCTTAGCCGCCGATCCCGATTCGCCGGGAAGCCTTGGAATCGCCATCAGCGAGGCCGTCGAGGCGGCCGTCAGCCGAGAGGACACCAAATACACTTTGGGCAGCGTGCTTAATCACGTCTTACTTCATCAAACCGTGATCGGTTTGGAAGCGGAAAAGCAGTTTGAGCTGATCGGCGATTTTCCAGACGTGGTGATTGGCTGCTGTGGCGGTGGTAGCAACTTTGCCGGCTTGGCGTTTCCGTTTTTAGCCCACAAGCTGAAGGGAAAAGATATCCGCTTTGTCGGCGCTGAGCCGTGCTCGTGTCCCACAATGAGCCGTGGCGAATATCGTTACGATTTCGGCGACACGACGATGTTGACGCCACTCATTAAGATGTACACCCTGGGACACAGCTTCGTGCCGCCAGGGATTCACGCCGGCGGGCTGCGCTATCACGGCATGGCTCCGCTGGTGAGTTTGGCCGTGCGGCTGGGCCTGGTGGAAGCGGCTGCGTTTCACCAATTGGAGTGCTTCGAAGCCGCAAAGTTGTTCGCCGCCACCGAGGGCACGATCCCGGCCCCCGAGACATCGCACGCCATTCGAGCTGCGGTCGTCGAGGCGATCCGCTGCCGGGAGGAAAACAAAGAGGAGTGCATCCTCGTTGGCTTCAGCGGCCACGGTCTGTGCGACCTGGGCGCCTACGATCGGTACTTGGCAGGAGAACTGCAAGACTACGAGTACCCGCAAGAAAAGATCGAGGCCGCGATCGCCGAGCTGCCGCAGATTGACTGAATCGGCCCGACGCCGTTCGGCCGGCACGCTCACGCGAATAGACGCATACGTTGATGGGCGTCCGGCCGAACGGGCTGTCTGGATCGGATCGGGACGCGGCGGTCTGCGTTCCCGGCCGTCCGCTGAAAATCAAAACAGGAAGATCACGTCCACAGCGAACAGAAACTGGTCGTCGTCGCTTCCGTTGTCGAAGGGTAAGCCACGGGGACCAGCCGCACCATCGTACCAATCCCATCGAACCTCCGGGCGGACCATCCAGTTGGGGGCCGGTCGCCAAGTGACGCCGCAGGTCAGGGCATAGAAGCTGCCGGCGAAGCCCATGCCGTTCCAAGCTCGCACCCCCGGAATGTTGCCCGGTCCCGCAATGCGAGCCCCGTCGTCATCGCGCAACCATTCGAAGCGGAAGTTCGCTGCCCACTTCGGATTAATCTGGTATAGAAAATATTGGTTCAACCCGTACCATTCTCCGTCTTGCAAACCGCTCGGAGTCGGCACCGCATTGTCCTCGTAGCCCAGATTATGTACGGCAACGTACCGAAACTTATCTGTGAGCTGATGCTGGAACACCAAGCTGTAAACGAATCGCTCTTGATCGCCCGGGATCCCGTTCCAATCGCCGATGGCCACGCCGTCGACCACCGCAAGCGGGTCCTGAGCCCCGGTCGACAAAGCAAAAGCAAGCGACGTCCGCTTATCGCAGCTCACCCATTTCACGCCCCCCATGAAATCCAAGTCGTCGTTGGTGTCTTCGAACATCATCCATCCCCGGTGCAGGCCGGCTTGCACCGAGAACTGCTGATTGAGCTTGTAATCGGCTAAGAATCCCGTGACAAGCTGCGGCACCGTATAGCCATATGAATACGAGTGCGAATAAAACGGGTTGGGCGGGCCGGGGATGACTTCGTAGTCGAGAATGCCCGCAAAGTGCCCCAACTTCACCGAAAGGTTCCCGACGCCCACCTCAAGATACAGTTGGGGGATCACCATGCCGTAGGTTCCCCGGTCCAAATCATTGATCCGGTTTTCGAGTCCTGGGTTGATCCCGAATCGGAAGTCCGAACCGTAGAGCATGTCAATGCGGCCGCCAATGTCCCACCCTCGCTCTGCCGTGTTGATCGGGCGGTCGAAATAGAGCCAGAGCTGGTTCATCAGGTACTCGGAGTCCAGATCGTTTGTCGCAACAGGGCCGTTGTAGTCATCTCCCGGTCGGTCCCCGTTGAAGGTGATTCCTTGCTGTAACCACCCGCCCATGGTGATCCCAAGTCGCTGCAGAAAACCGGGCTGAGGAAGCCGCCATGGCACCGGTGGTGGCGTCTCGCACGCGTCCGCCCATCCGCATTCGCCCTGGGTGTCGTTGGATGTCGGGCCACAGCTTTCCCCCACGCTGGCCGTACACGGGAGTTCATTCTGCGCCGGCTGATCCTCAGCCGCGACAATCTTCCACGGAAGAACCATCCCCGCGACAGCCACCAGACTGACCACCGTATTCCTCATCTTCGCTGCTCCTTGTCGATACGCGTCTCGCCCGTGAATCTCCATCCGCGCGAGCGAGCTTCGCAAGGACAAGCTGCCTCCCGCCGCCGCTCCGCGCCTGTCAGTCCCAAGAGCGTCTCAGTCGCTCCCTGATGTCCCTGTTCGGGGAATTGTGCGGGGCTTTCTTACGGCAATGATCGTGTTGGCGACACGCAAACTCAGGATGGGGCCGGTTCTGCCGATTGCACCGGATGTAAGCCCCAAAGATCGTCGGCCGCCTCCGTACCGACAGCGGGCAGTGCGCGAAAGGATGGCTCGTCCCGAACGAAGGCCCAAAAAAGATTGGCCGCAGCAGCGTGAACAAAGGGCAATCTCTCCGCCACGCCATTGCCATCCGCGCCATTCACGTCCGAGGCAACCGACGAAGGATGTCCCAATAAGCCCCGCGGGCCCCCACCTCGATCGCATCCAGCAACCGTTTGTTCTGGTTGTAGTTGTGGCTGGCCCCGCCTGCTTCGGCCGGCCCGATCTGGGGATCTTCTGGCGGGAAGAAGCGTTCGTCTGTTCCGATCAGTTCACGGACCAAGGCTGCCGGCCGGTCACCCAAAGCGGCGGAGAGATAGAATGTCGGACGAAGCAGGTCGGTGGGGCCGTGATAGAGCCGCCGGATGTTCGCGCTGCATCTTCCTTCGCGTCGAGCGGTCTCGGCTACAGCCGTGCCAGGGTAGAGCCGGACTCCCAAAGCGGCGCCGGCACAGTCCGGTCCAATCCGCTGAAAAGCACGAATCGTATGTTCGACGGTCTTTGGCGACTCGCCCGGGCCGCCCAAAAGCATGTCCAGCATCACAGCGATCTGGTTCTCTCGGCAAGCCCGTACCGCTTTATCGATGTCCTCCGCCGTGTGGGCGTGCCCGTAAGCAGCCAAAAGAGCCGGATGCGCAGAATCCGCGGTAAAGTCGATCCCCACACACCCCGCGCGGCGCATCTGCCGAGCCAACTCGACGGAAAATGGTACGACCGCCAGATACGCGTACCAGCGGACGCGGCGACCGATCCCGCGCCGGATCAGCTCGTCGCAAATCGCCTTCGCATGCGCCAACGGCAGATTGAATTCGGGGTCGCACAAATGGAGGACGTCGATCCCGCGTTCCACCAGCCGCTGTACTTCCTCCACCACGTCCGACGGCGGGCGCAGTCGAAAGGCGCGTCCTTTCGTCAAAGGGTCGGCACAATAGATGCAACCCCGAGCACAACCGCGTTTCGTCTCCACGCCAATCTGGCCGCCCCGCCGAAAGTACAATTCATTGTCGACCAACTCGCGATGGCCCGGGACAGACACCGTTTTCGGCCAAGCGGGAGGATTGGCGTGAATCGTTCCACCTGCGCGGTACAGCAACCCCGGAACTCGCTCCCACCGGCGCCGCCCGTGAATTTGTCGCAGCAGCTCGACGACTGCAAGCTCGCCGTCCCCATGCACACCGAACTCCGCCCCGGTCAGCTCCAGCAGACGCCGCGGAAAAAGAGAAAACCCGACGCCGCCCAAGACGATCGGAGCGTCGGTCAGACCTCGGATGGTTCGAACATCGTCGATCAGCGTCTCGACGAACGATTGCCCACTCGGCCAGAAACAGTCATCGACATTCCGAAACGAAAGTCCGACCAAACTCGGTCGACGCCGACGGAAATAATCTGCCAAGTATGTTTTCGGGTCATCGGCCAGACACAGGTCAATCAGCTCCACGTCGAAACCAGCGTCACGGACCGTAGCGGCTACGTAATCCAAGCCCACAGGAGCGATCGGAGGAACCATCCGGTTGGTGTTGACCAGCGTCAGCATGCAGGCCTCCCCATTGATTCGGCAATTTGGTTCGAACCTCGGACAGCTTTCGAACGATCGGCACTTTTGGGGCCCACTCGGTCGTGGCTGCCGATCGTTGCAAGCTCCTTCGGCCACAAGCCTCCATCGCCCCGCCCAAGCTCGCGACCGCTCCGCCAGATCACATCGGCCGAACAATACAGACGGATGTTTTGATCGGTTCTTCTGAACTTAGAAACAGAAACATAGAAACAATGGACATAGAAGACACGCCTTCGTCAGTTGGGTATAGTAATCCCGTCGACCGCTTCGAGCGCAGACAGGAGGCCACTCGGTCACTCGAGCCTATTTGTGGCGGCCGGTTTGTCAACCCGGGAAAAGGGCTGGCCCCCCCGTTCCGACACACGGGCCCTGTCTGGACTTGGAGGACAAGACGGGCGCACCACAACGAACCGAAGCGTCAATCCAAACCTTCTACCATGACGAAGCGCTCGCTCGGGCCCAGGTCTGACCGCTGCGGGCCACGACGGCGACGGAGGAATTCTAGGAGAAAGCGATGAATCCGAAATGCACACGACGGGACTTGCTGAAACGTGGAACGGCGTCGGTGGTTGCATGGACGGCAGGCGTTCGGGCTTTTGGACGGCGTCGGGTGGCCGCGGCCGAGCCAAGCGCGATTCCCGTACGAGCCATCACGCGAGGTCCGAAATCTCATTGGTTCGGCTATTACGACAAACTGGAGTTCGACCCGAGTTGCCGTTATGTGCTTGGCATGGAAGTCGACTTCGAGCATCGTTCGCCCCGGCCCGACGATGTCATCCGAATTGGCATGGTCGACTTGAAGGACAACGACCGCTGGATCGAGCTGGGAACGTCACGGGCGTGGTGCTGGCAGCAAGGATGCATGCTCCAATGGCGCCCAGGCTCAAAATCCGAGGTCCTTTGGAACGACCGGGAAGGCGATCATTTTGTTTGCCATATTTTGGACGTTTCTTCGGGAAAGAAGCGGACGATCCCGTCACCGATTTACACCGTCAGTCCCGATGGGCGATCGGCCGTGACGTTGGATTTTTCCCGAGTGCAGGACGTGCGCCCCGGCTATGGGTATGTCGGCCTTTCGGACCCGTTCGCTGGCGACTTGGCTCCCAAAGAATCCGGCATCTGGCACGTAGACCTGGAGACGGGGCAAAAGCGCCTGATCATTTCCTTAGCGGACATCGCCCATCGTGGAGTCATCCCAAAGGCCAAGCCCGGGGTCAAGCATTACTTCAACCATCTGCTGTTCAGTCCGGACGGCTCGCGTTTCATTGCACTGCACCGATGGCGGTATCCCGACGGTGGCAGGTTGACCCGCCTCATTACCGCTCGGCCTGACGGAACGGATATCCGGATCGTTGTTCCCAACGGATACGCTTCGCATTTCATTTGGCGCGATCCGCAGCACATCCTCGTCCAATCCCGCGATTGGCTCGGAAATCCCCGTTGGGGCAACTTCCTCTTTGAAGACAAAGAGGGCAGACCGCCGCTGGAGGAAGTGGGGCGCGGCGTGCTGGACTCGGGCGGTCACATCAGCTACCTGCCCGGCGGAGAATGGATTCTGAACGACACCTACCCCAAAGGCAAACGCCGTCTTCAGACCCCGCACCTGTACCACGTTCCGACGGGACGCCGAGTGGACCTCGGACACTTCCCTTTGCCGCCCCAGTACCGCGGCGAATGGCGATGCGACACCCATCCCCGTTTCAGCCCAGACGGAAAAAAGGTGGTCATTGACTCGCCTCACGGCGGAAACGGCCGACAGCTTTACCTGATCGACATCAGCGGGATTGTTGGGTGACGGATGAGCCCGGCTCGCCGCCTTTCAGAAAAGGTCGCTCCTGAGCCGGATAGCGTGCGACAGACGCCAGCCGCTCGCCCGTGCGGGTAATTCAACGCGTGTCGATCTCGTTCCCGGCCTCTGCCTAGGGAGCGCGTCAACTGCAGGCTTCGCCTCGCCGGTCAGCTACGAATCCAGCCGGCGTTCAGCACGCGTCGCCTGTCGCTGAACCGCTCGGCCGACTTTTTCCGTTCTCTACTTCTTCCCATACCGACGGGTTCGGGCGGCGAGGTAAGCTCCCAAGGCCGTCTGGTACGGTTCGTTGGTCACCATCTTCTGGTAATCAATACCCACGTTGCCACACGCCAGTTGAACGTCCCGGCAAAACCGGCGATAGTTCTGCAGGTAATGACTCCGCAGCCGCAACGGATCGACCAGCAGGCGGTGTCCCGACCGCTCCAAACTGCGAAACTGCGTCGGGTGCCGGAACGGGAAGTCTTCCTCTTCCGGCGCCACCACATGAAACAAAATGACCTCTTGTCGCGCATGCCGCAGCCGTTTCATCGCGGCCATGAGCGGCTCCACTCGATCGAACAAATCACTGATGATGATGACCAAACTGCGTCGCTTCAGTTGAGGGATGACCTGCTCGAAAACACGAGCCAGTTGCGTCTCTTGTCCCGGCCGCCACGTTTCCAAAGCGTGAGTGATCTCCTGGAAGCGACGGGGGCTGGTCGACGGTTCGTACCGTTGCCGCACCTCGGTGTCGAAGGTGATTAATCCGACTGCATCGCGCTGCCAGAGCAGCAAGTATCCTAAAGCCGCGGCCAAGTAGCGGGCGTAATCGAACTTACTCAGAGTGCTCTCGCCGTAAGCCATGCTGCCCGATCCGTCGACCAGCAAATAGCACCGCAAATTGGTTTCTTCCTCAAACTCTTTGATGTAGTACTTGTCCGTCTTGCCGTAAGCCCGCCAATCGATGTGCCGGATTTCGTCGCCGGGATAATACTGCCGGTGCTCGACAAACTCGACACTGGCCCCTTTGAATGGGCTCTTGTGCTGGCCCATCATGTAGCCTTCGACCACCAGCCGCGCGACCATTTCCAGCTTGCCGAATCGGGCCAGCGCAGTGGGATCGTCCAGTGGTAGATCGGTGCCGGATTTCTTTGGACGTCGAGGCATCGAGAGCTTTCTGGTGTGGGAGGGACAGGGCAAGCCATCCATGTGGCCCCAGTGAGCCTTCTCTCCCACCAGCATAGCAAATCCCCTCGGCCGGCGCGATCCGAACCAGCAAAAACGGCTCGGTGAAGTGGCGGCCCCGGCGGCCCCAATCGCGCAGCTTGCAAGCATAAGAGTCGAGCGTTTTGGCGCGAGATCCCAACGCTCGTGATTACGCCGGCTCGTAGGTCCCGTCCGGCAAACGCCGCAGCGCGGGCTGGACCACGTCCGGGGGAATCGAAAAGATGCTCAGTCGGACGGCGTTTCCTTCGACCTCACCGGTGATCGTCACGTAAGAACGTTCGCGAGTCGGTTCGTCCCTTTCTCCGCCCGGATCGGCCAGTTCCAGCGGCTCCGGCAGCGCGGTCCATTTCAGCTCGTGAACCTTGTCAAATCGCCGGATCAGCTCGGCCAAGTCAAAGCAGAAGTTCGCAAAGACCGTCTTGCCGTCCAGTCGTCCCCCAACGATCTCTGTACCTCCCAAATAGATTCCGACAACCCACTCGTCGTCAACTAACGAACAATCGAAACCAACCCGGCCAATGTCGTGGAACGGTTCGAAAAGCTGAGCGGCCTCCTCAATGAACCGGATCAGCCACGGAGGACGCACGTCGCGCTTTTTTCGGTTGGGCGGGTCCGTCTCGATTTGCTTCAACAAGTGGTGGATCGGAATGTGCGAGTGGCTCAAGGGAAGAGACTCCTCGAAAGGGACCAACACGGGCCAAAGACAGGCTCACACTGGGATCGAATCGCGTCCGTGCGCCGTCGCGTATCCTCCGCACGAGCGATTGCCGCTGCACAGCACGGGACAACTCGCTCGCGGCTTCGGCAAGGCAGGCAAAAGAGCCAAAGCCGTCCGCATCCGGAATACATATCGGGAGTTGGTCGGGGCGATCCGAGAGCAATCGCGATCCTTTCTTGTTTGGAGCCGCACAACGTGTCTGTCGGTCCAAAGTTAGGGACATTGCCCGGTGATCGGGCCACGATCGGCCGTTTGGGAAGAGCCGATCACACCGGTTAGTCCGAACGCAGAATGGGCGGGCCTTGCCGAATGCACCGCTTTCGCACGATCGCGCCCGCCGAAGCCGTCCTCCTTTCCTCTTTTGGGGGTTCATTGCAATCGTCCGGCAGGCCGTTGTATCCTTTCGCCGGGATTGGTCGGGCCGTTGGTCCGGAATTGTCGGGCCGCGATTCTGACCGGAGCGATGGATGACGTTCGCCTTCATCCCCTGAATTCGACTACGCAAAAAAGGCTGCGCAACCAGGAGACAGGAATGCATCAAACGTGTTGGATAGGAAATGGGCTTTTCTTTTGCGGGCTGATCGTGACGGCGAGCTTTTCGTGGGCTTCCGATTGGCCGACATATCGACACGATGTCGCCCGGAGTGGAGTCACGTCTGACGAAGTGGCTTCGACGCTGCACCGGCAATGGACTTACGTGGCGCCTCACGCCCCCAAACCAGCGTGGCCCGAGCCGGGCCGCGAACTGAACCGTCTTGCCTTCGACTACGCCTATGCGGTGACTATCGCTGGTGGGCGGGTCTATTTCGGCTCGTCGGCCGATCACAAGGTCTACGCGATCCGGTTGGACACAGGGCAGCCGTGCTGGTCGTTTTTTACCGAAGGCCCGGTCCGCTTCGCTCCGACGATCTCCGAGGGCCGCGTCTTTGTCGCATCGGATGACGGATGGCTGTATTGCCTTTCTGCCACCGACGGCAAATTGTTGTGGCGTTTTTATGGAGGGGCGAGGGATGAGCGAATCCTGGGCAACGGTCAGATGATCTCACGGTGGCCACTGCGGAGCGGCGTGGCGGTCGACCGCGGCATCGTCTATTTCTCGGCCGGGATGTGGCCGAGCGAAGGCGTTTTTCTTTATGCCCTGGACGCCGAAACCGGTGCCGTGATCTGGCGCAATGATACCAGCGGTGTTGACTACCGGGATCTTCCTCATCCCGGCTCGAACGCCGTGACCGGTGTCAGTCCCCAGGGCATTCTGCTTGCCAATCGCAGCCAGCTTTTCGTGCCGACCGGCCGAAATGTTCCGGCTGCGTACGACCGCGAAACAGGCAAGCTGCTCTATTACCACAGCCAGCCAACGACTTGGGGGGATCGATGGGGGGGCACGTGGTGCATGCTGGTGGGGCGTCTGCTGTTCAACTGGCGGACGCACGTGGCTCCGGACATTGATGTTCGTCTGGGTGAAGCCGAACCAGATCCCAATGACGGAATCGTGGCCTTTGATGCCGAAACCTTCGAGCTGAAACGCGACTTTCCCGGTAAGCTCTGTGCGGTCGTCGCTGGCAAGACCCTGTACGCGACCGGCCGCGGCAAAGTCACCGCTTATGATTTCGAGGCCTGGGCTGCCGGAGCCAAACCGACTGATTGCATGAAGTGGGAGACACCCCACGGACGGGCTTATAGTCTGATTTTGGCCGGCAAGACATTAGCAGTCGGCGGTCGGGGCACGGTCACTCTGATCGCAGCGGACACAGGCCGCGTCGTCTGGAGGGACACAGTCGACGGTCAGGTGAGAAGCCTCGCCGCGGCCGACGGCCGGCTGCTGGCCAGCACCACCGACGGGCAAATCCTTTGCTACGGACCAGATCAGCTTCCGACGCCACGGGTCCACCAAAGCCAGCCGGACGCAAAGGCTCTGGCCAGCGGTCCGAACAGCCAGACGGCTGCGGCGACCGCCCGGCAAATATTGCAAACGAGCGGCCAAAAGGAAGGGTACGCCTTGGTCCTGGGAGCCGGAGACGGACGTCTGCTTTACCAACTGGCCGCGCAGTCGAATTTGACGATTTACTGTTTGGAGCCGGATGCCGACCGGGTCGCGAGAGTGCGGCGAGCTCTCGCGCCCAGCTTTACGGCGTGCGGATCGCCATTCACCACGGAACTTTGACAGAGATTGAGTATCCAGAGTACTTCGCGGATCTGGTTGTGCTGGGACCTGACGCCCTCAAAGGCTTCCGTTGGTCGGCCGATCAGGTTTATCGCGTTGTCCGGCCTTGTGGCGGGGTCCTTTTTCTGTCCGCAGAGGGTTGGCCGGGCGGCTCCGGGGCTATCACGAAGTGGCTGCGTCAAGGGAACGTTCCGGAAGCAGAAATCCGCGTGGCCGATGAGGTGGTGTTGGTTCGTCGAGACGCGTTGCCGGGCGCCGATAACTGGACGCATCAGTACGCCAATGCCGCGAAAACGGGCGCGTCGAACGATCAGCGGGTTCGCTGGCCTTTACGGCTCCTGTGGTTCGGTGAGCCGGGGCCGGAACGATTGATTTCTCGTCACTGGAAGGGACCGGCGCCGCTTTGCGTGAACGGCCGGATGTTCATCGCGGGGCAACACAGCCTGCTTGCGGTGGATGCCTATAACGGCCGGCAACTTTGGCGTCGCGATTTCCCAAAGGTCGGCCGCTTCCCGGTTCACGTGACCGGCGGCAATGTGGCGGCAGACGACAACTGCGTTTACCTGGCGACGGGCAAGACCTGCGTGCAGCTCGATGCCCGCACCGGCCAGACACTCCGAGAGTACCCGCTGCCGCTGGCCAGCTTCTCGCTCTCGGACGCGACGGCCAAATCGATGGTGTGGAGTTACTTGGCCGTGAGCCGCGAGGGCGTCTTAGGCAGCGCCGGAGACGAACGCAGCGGTCGCTATCTGTTTCTGTTCAACAGACGCGGCGATCTGCAATGGACGTACACAGCCGGGCAGCCGGTCAGCAACAATGCTATCTCGATGGCCGACGGCCGAGTGTACTTGATCGAGCGGACCAGCCCTCAAAGAATCGCAGAAGCCAAACGGCGCGGAGGCCGGTTGCCAGCCACCGCCTCTCCGACCGCTCTGGATGCCAGCTCCGGATCAGTGGCATGGCAAACCTCCGAGGGGATTGCCGGACGGTCGGAACTGTGGCTGTCTGATGGCGTCTTGCTGGCCACCGGAGGCGGCGGCGTCACCGCTTACGATGCGACCACCGGCAAGGTGCTTTACAACCAGCCGCTGTCCACAAATCGGTTTCCCGTCATCGTCAATGGGACGATTTATGCCGAGCCCCGAGCCTATGACCTGCGCACCGGCAAAGTGAAATTCCGCGAGGACCCTTTCACCGGAAGACACGCTCCTTGGTATTTTGCTCGGTCGTACGGGTGCGGATCGATTGCCGGTGCGCCGAACCTGTTGATGTTCCGATCCGCAACCGTTGGGTTTTGTGATTTGGCGGGCGACACGGGAGTCCACAATTTCGGCGGCCTACGAGCGGGATGCCACGTGAACACAATCGCCGCCAACGGACTGGTTCTCGCTCCCCCAGCCGATGCCGGATGCAGTTGCTCCTACCCGTTTCAGACGACGGTTGTGCTGGCGCCCGGACGGGGACGGCAAGAGCAGTGGTCCGTTTTCTTTGCCCGGCTCCCGAAAACGACGGTGCACCGCGTGGCCTTGAACCTTGGTGCCCCCGGCGACCGACGGGATTCGGCGGGCCGTTTGTGGTTGGCCGCGCCCCGTCCCAAAACGACTCGTCGCCGGCGAGACATCGCCGTTCCGTTTCGCTTTTCCGTCACCGAAGGGCCCGGCCCGTTCCGGGCCAATGCGGATCGAACCCGCATCCAGGGCACCGACGCGCCCTGGATCTATACAGCGGGAATGAAGGGAAGGCTCCGCGCAGAGCTGGACCTCGAAATCCTCGACCGCGGATTCGCGGCCTGGCCCGTTCGGGATACCCCAGCCGTCGACGGTCGCGACCGCGAAGCCTGTTGGGACGGCTACAAAGCGGTGGCGATTCCTCGGGAAAAGGCTTCGGTCACGTTCCGATACGACGATCAAAACCTTTATTTGCTCTACAAGCGTCCGGCCACCGGCGGTCCAGCGTCACCTTGGCGAGGATCGGTTGCCCAGAAAGATGGCCCCGTTTGGAAAGATGACTCCTTTGAAGTTTTCTTCTCCGGGATCCCGCGCGGCCGAAACGATTCCAGCAAACGGTATCTGCATTTCGGGGTCTCGGCTTCCGGCAATCGATACGACGCGATGTGGCGATACGTGACGCCTGCCTTACCGGTCTGCAAGATTCCTCGCGTGCACGTGGTCGTTGACGGGAACGGTTCCGACTGGGGCGACCAAGGTTTACAAGTGGTCGCGCTGCCAGGAAAAGACGGTGGGATGCGAGCTGCCAAAGACTTCGACCCGTGTTTTCGAATCGGGTGGAATGATCAAGGGCTCCTGTTGTTAGCGGAAATCAAAGACAATGTGGTCCGCCCCGCTCCGAGCGGCGCATCGCTCCGTCGGGGCGACTCACTGGAAGTGTTTGTGACGAGCCAACGAGGCTCAAAGGAGTTTTATCGATTACTCGTCGCTCCTGACAGCAAAGCCGGCTCGACAAGACTTCGCAGTCAGTTCGAAGATCATCGCAGAGCCTCGCGCGAGAAACTGTCGGCCACGATGACAGGCCGGCGGACGCCCGACGGATATGTCATCGAACTGCTGCTTCCGTGGAAGAATCTTGATCTGAACGGCAAGTCGGGGCAGCAATTCGCCATGCAACTGCTTGTCAACGATGACGACGGGCGTGGGGACCGCTACCGGTTCCAAGCGATCTGGCATCCGGCGGGGGACCCGCGGCAGGATCCGCTGGCCTATCAAACGTTCCAGCTCGCCGAGAAACCGAGCTCGCCGATCGTTTTCA
>JAADHY010000391.1 GCA_013151585.1 Planctomycetota bacterium | reverse complement strand
TGCAGTGCGTCTCAGCCTGGAAACTGTTACTTTATTCTTAAGTGGTCTTCCGACTGCCGATCGCTTCGTGCAAAACTGGAGTTCGGGTCCGATGACACCTAAGGAACGATTTCTACGGGCGCTACATGCCCAATCCGTCGATCGTCCCAGCGTGGGCAATCCGACGTCCATTGCGACCGTGGACCTGATGGAACAGACCGGGTGCTTTTTCCCGGACGTGCATCATGACCCGGAGAAAATGGCCGACTTGGCCGCCGCGGGATACGAGCGGCTGGGCTATGACACGGTGGCTCCTTATTTTTCAGTCGTGCAGGAATCAGCGGCGTTCGGCGCCGCGGTGGATTGGGGAGCGGCCGATCGGATGCCGTCAGTCCGGCCGTTTGACGACGGCAGTTATCTTTACCAGGAGCCGGAGCAAATTCAGATTCCAAAGGACTTCCTGGATCACCCGGCCACGCGAAGCGTAATCGAAGCGATCCGGTTGCTCAAGCGCCGCTACGGCGACGAGGTGGCGATCATCGGAAAAGTCTTCGGGCCGTGGACGCTGGCCTATCACCTGTTCGGGCTCGAGAATTTTTTGATTCTGGTACTCGATGATCCGGACAAGCTGCGCCGCATCCTGGACCGGCTGAAAGAGGTTCCCGTTCTTTTCGCTCGAGCGCAGATCGAAGCGGGGGCCGATTGTCTCACGCTCGCCGACCACTTGACTGGCGACCTGTGCCGGGGCGAAACGTACCGCGATTTCCTCCTGCCGGTCCATCAATGGTTACGGCGGCACATCGACTGTCCCGTCATTCTGCACATTTGCGGTTATACTTTGGATCGGCTCGAGTTCATCTGCCAGAGCGGCTTCGACGCGTTTCATTTCGACTCGAAAAACGACGCCCGCCAGGCCATGCAGATCGCCGCGGGCCGAATCGTTTTGGTGGGCAACGTGAACAATCCGGAAAGCCTTTACGGTGGTGACGAGGATCGCATACGGTCGGAAGTGCGGTACGCCCTGGAGGCTGGTGTGCCGATCATCGGGCCGGAATGCGCCGTGCCGCTCAACACCGAATCACGGTACCTGCGGTTGATTACCGATGCCGTTGAGGAGTACGCGGCATCCGTGTAACAATCGGGCGCGAAGGACGCGGCTCAAATCCATGGGGCATCAAAGGCGAACAGATCGTCGATGACGGCGTTTGGATCGTCGTAGGTATCGTCACCCGGGCCGCCGCCGAGTGTGTCCTGGTCGCCCGTTTGGCCGTCGAGCCAGTCGTCGCCGTCGCTCCCCAATAGCAGGTCGTTTTCGTCGCCGCCGAAAAGCGTGTCGTTGCCCAGCCCACCCACCAAGGTGTCTGCGGACGGTCCGCCTTCCAGGCGATCGTTGCCCGGTCCGCCCGACAGCGCCGTTCGGCCGGCCGCCGCGATCAACGTATCGTCACCGTCCAGGCCGCGCAGCGTCGTCAGGCCGTTAAAGCCGCTGGCGTCGAGCCGGTTGTTGCCTGCTCCGCCTTCCAGCCAAGCTCGCTCCATGCTCACAAGGACGTCGGTCCCCAACCCGATCAACTGGGTGTCGGTCAAGGTGAGGTCCGCGTCGGCGGTTTCTGTCAAAAGATCGGTGCCCGGGCCGCCGTTCAACGTGTCATTGCCCTCGCGAGCGTGTCGTTGCTGCCGCCTTGACCGATCACTTCATCATCACCGGGTCCGCCATCCAGGAAGTCGGCCCCCGCGCTGGCGAAAAGCCGATCGTTTCCGTCTTCGCCGAACAGCGTGTCGCGGCCCAAGCCGCCGCCCAGCAGGTCCGCCCCCGGTCCACCGCGAACCAGATTGTTGCCGTCTTTTGCCAATAGACGATCGTCGCCCGGTCCTCCTTCGAGCGTGTCGTCGCCCGGTCCGCCCAAAAGGGTTGCTCGGCCGGTGAAGCCAGCCGCCGACATCATTCGGCCAGCCGTCCCCGTCAAGGCCAGCCCGGCCCGCTCCACGCTGATCAACCGATCGTTGCCCAGACCGGAAAGTGCCGTGTCGGTCAAGACGAAGTCGGCGTCGCCGAACTCCAGCAGCCAGTCGGAGCCGGGGCCACCGTCCAATGTGTCGTCGCCGTCGCCACCGGTGAGCGAATCGTTGCTACCGCCCTGGCCGCGAAGGTAGTCGTTCCCCGGGCCTCCGTCGAGAAAATCGCCGCCAGCGCTACCGAGCAGATAATCCGCGCCGAAATCTCCGAAAAGCGTGTCGCGATCGAGACCGCCGGCCAACGTGTCGTCGCCGAGTCCACCGCTGACGAGATTCAGCCCCGAGCCACCCAAAAGTCGATCGTTGCCATCTCCGCCAATTAAGACATCGTCGCCCGCTGCGCCATCCAAAGTTGTTCGGCCGCTGAACCCGACGGCGGTGAGGGTGTTGTCACCGGGCCCGGCCGTCAGGGCCGCCCGCTCGATACTAATGAGCGAATCGGTGCCAAGCCCTATCAAACTGGTGTCCGTCAATATCCAGTCGGTATCGGCCGTCTCGGCGACCTGATCGGTCCCGTCTTCCCCGTCGATGGTATCGTCGCCGCTGCCGCCGCTCAGCGTGTCGTCCCCCACCCGGCCTCGCAGCAAATCGTTTCCGCCTCCTCCTTCCAGGGAATCCCCATTGCCTTGACCGTAAAGCAGGTCGTCTCCGTCGCCGCCTTGAAGGGTATCGGTATCAGCAGACCCGAAGAGACTGTCGCGGCCGACGCCCCCGTCTAGCAGGTCGGGGCCGATCCCCCCCGCCAGCAGATCATCCCCGCCTGATCCGATGAGCCAATTCTGACCGCTGTCGTCCTGCAGCAAGTCGTTGCCCGAACCTCCGATTAACGTGTCATCGCCCGCTTGTCCTTTCAGTGTAACACTGAGCCACATGGCAGAGGCGTCGACCACGTCATTTCCGTCTCCCGTCTCAACGAGCACTGGGGCGGCCAATAGGCTATCGACCGCCAGCAGACGGACGGTGTCGTCGCCGCTGCTGGTGTTGATCGTCAGAGAACCGGTGGGCGCAATGAAGTCGACCCGCTCACTGGAGCTGACGCTCGATAGACGTGACAGGCCGTCACCGGCAATGTCGTTGTCGTTCAGTGTGACATCATCGGCGCTCAGGCCGAAATAGAACACACGGTCGATGGCAGCCAAGTTGTCGATGATCGGCTCCAGACCGATGTAGTTGACCGTGGTGGTTTGGGAGTTGGTCGTCACGGCAACGCTGCCAAGAGTCGGCCCGGCGAACGTGTGGGTGACCGAATCGGACGCGCCGAGCGGAAAGGTGAGCGAGTCGTTTCCGGCGTCCCCGTTCACCGTGATCGAGCTCGAAGCCTCCGGGTTGATTATGAAC
>JAADHY010000677.1 GCA_013151585.1 Planctomycetota bacterium | reverse complement strand
TTCGCCGGTTCCCCGCCGTTGTCCGGCCGTCCCGTCTCGCTGGCTTTCGCCTCCTGGGCAGGCGGCATGATCCAGATTTCTCCAAAATCCTCCGGCTGTTCGGCACGGAACCCGTGGTGACGCAGAAGTTCCAGAAGAGCCAGAAACATGCCGATGATCTTGCTGCGCCGACTGGTCCGTTCGAAGAGCGAAGTGAAAGCGACTCGTTTTTCTCGACGCACCCGGTCGGCGATCTGTTCCACGTAGACAGCGATGGGCGTTTCGTCGTAGCGAATTTTGGCTTCCTGCTCGAGCACTTTGCGTTCGAGGACGCGGGCTAGCGCGCTGACCAAATCCCACAGCTCGACCTCTTTGATTCGGTCGGCCGTCGGGTCTTTGCCTTGCGAAGGACGCTCGTTGGCCAGTCGCGGATAGCGATCTTGCCACGCGGCGGCTCGTTCCTCCAACGCCTTCGCCGCGTCTTTGAACTTCTTGTACTCCAAGAGCTGCCGGACCAGTTCGCTGCGTGGGTCTTCGGTGATTTCGGGCTCGGCCTCGTCCGGCTCTTCCTCTTCCGCGCGCGGCAGTACCATGCGGCTTTTGATCTCGGCCAGCGTGGCCGCCATGACCAGAAACTCGCCGACCAATTCCAGATCAATGAATTCCAGCACCTCCAGATACCGCTGGAATTCGGCGGTGATGCGAGCAATCGGTAGGTCCAGGATGTTCAACTCGTTTCGGCGCACCAGGTACAGCAGCAGGTCCAGCGGACCGCTGAAAAGGTCCCCCAAATCGACTCGGTATTCTGTCCGCAGATCCGTGGACACCATGACGTTCGTCGCAGAGGATGGGACGGCGAGTGAAAGAACACGCTCGGTCCGGCGCGCACAATACCCCCTCGGTACCGGCCGGCATGGTAACCGCGATTGGCGATCGGGAGCAACACGAGTTTGGCCGCCCGGCTTGGAGTGGGCGCACGATGGGGTTTGTATGGCTGCACGGCCACACTCGGAGGTCAGCGTGCGAAACGAAGTCCCTTCTCCTCCCGCCCGGGGGAGAAAGTGCCCGAAGGGCGGATGAGGGGGCACGATGGCTCGAGTTGGTGCAGAGGTCTCGAGAGACGCTCCGCTCAACCCGGGCTACCCCGACGGAGTGAGTGAACGCAACGCGCTAGCGTGCGGTTCCTGCGGCCTACACGTTTGGGCCAGACCGGACGCTAGCGCGTTCCGCTCACGCTTCACGCTGCGCACCGAAGGCTGATGCCTACCGCTCACTGTCAGCTTCCGATCAGTGCCCCCTGACCCGGCTCGCTACGCGAGCCACCCTCTCCCGCACGCGGGAAAGGGAACCGGTCCACTGCGGCCGGATGTCGAAATCGCAAAGTGTGTCGTGCGCCCGGTTGGAGCGCTTGGAACGCTTAGCGGAGCCGATGGCGGTCGGGTTAGCGGGAGCAGTGGGCTGCGGTCGTTTGATCTAGCAGGTCGATCAGCGTCGCGACGATCTTCTCGGACGCGTGCTCCTCCAGAATGCACGAACCGAGCCACGTCTCGTAGCCGCCTAGCTCGTGCTGACGCGGCGTCGGCAGGTAGCCGTAATGCCCGTTGGCCAATTCGATCGTGAACGTCGGCTTGAGTGGACTCCTCTGCTTGATCTCCAGCCCGACGAATACCTCGCAAGGAATCGCACAGATTCCCAAGTCGCCGATGCGGATCGCCTGGAGAACCAACTCCTCGGTAGGAGAGCTTTTCGCGAGATCCAACACCCAGCGGGCGTAGGCTTCGGCCCACCGATGCCGCTTCGGTTCTTCGCCGGCCAGCAGCCGTTTGGCCCACTCAATCTGTTCCGGCGTGGGGCGTCGCTTATCGATGGTCAGAAGTTTTTGCGCCATCGCCAGACTGACATTCGGGCGATGCTCGATGGATTGATAGACCTGGATCGCCGCGTCGGCCACGCGACGAGCGACTGTGCGCATGCGTTCGAAAGGCTCGGCACGAGGCCGCCGCTTCCGGAAGCTGATGTTGTTCACGTCACCGCTGGTGCCGTTGGACATCATGGCCACCATCGAGGGCGAGCCGGCAGGCCGATCGCCGCCCAACCGTTCTTCGATCAACCGAGCGAATTCGCCGAAATAGTCGGCGGAAACCCCGCCACGGGGGATACCGCCGACGTAGTGGAGCGAATAATTGGCCAGCAGGGCAATCGGCCGTCCGTCTCGCGTGCGGACCGACAGGACCGACACGTCCGGGTCGACCGGGCCGGCCGGCCGGTCCAGCAGGGGGCTGCCTGCCGGAGGATTCATTCGGACTTTGTCATCCGTTTTGCCGAAGGGGTTGGGGACGATGCCGCCCGGCTTCATGAACCAGCGCCGGTTGAAGACTTCCTCGGGAACCTGCGTGACGCCCCAGCCCACTTCGGCCGGCTCCCGGTTCTTGTAGGCCTGAACGACAGCATCCACGAGCCCTTGGGTCAACTGCTCGACGTAGCCCGGATCGGCTTTGATCTGGCGACGATTCCGGGAAGCCGGGGCCGTGTGCGTGTGAGTGGCGGCCATCAGCATGTGGTCCGGCCGCAAGGTGATGGCTTTGGCGATCCGCTGCTTGGCATCATCGAGCACATGGCGCGGAACGTAACAACTGTCGACAATGGCAATGGCCAACGCCGTGCGGCCGTCATCGAGCACCATCGCTCGCACGTAGAGCGGATCCCACGCCTTCGTTGCCAACCGCTCGCTGAAACTGCCAACCATCGGTTGCGGCCACTTGCGCGGCGTGATATCGACTTTGGCCGCACCGGCTTTCAGGACGCCGTTCGGCCGGGCCGGCGGCTCAGCCGATTGCCCCCAATTCGAACCCGACAGCAAGACAAAACCCAACACCAGACCGATCCGACACGGCTGCATCCCTCCAGACCACAGTTGTCTCCCTCTCGGGCACGGCTGCCTCATCAGGTTCATCGTCTCCCCCTTGTTTGATCGATGGTTGGATTTCAGGCTTCCGGACATCAGTTCTCGTGACCGGTCCCGCGCTAGCCCGTCGCCATCAGCAGCGACTCTGTTTGACCCTACCAGCACGCCGGCGGGTCATGAGCAGACACAAGATGTTTGCGTCGGCCTCCCAAAGGCCGACCGCACCGGTGTCCGCCATCGCCGGGCGGTGCCGTCTCTCGCAGACCGAGTCTATTGTCCGAATCAAGCCCGTCGTGTCAAACAGCTCGGTCCCGCTCCGATCGCGCGCGACGCACTTTGTGATTCTTGAGAACGGAATGGGAGTCGCCAATGCGGCCTCCGTCCGCAATCGAAGTGGGTGACATCTGCTGGATGTCACGGCTGCTGGCAGGATCGTCGCACTCGGCGAGTGCGACCCA
>JAADHY010000142.1 GCA_013151585.1 Planctomycetota bacterium | reverse complement strand
CTTCGGAGGTTTAACTTTCTTGACTGTTTCACTCTTTCCAGTCTCTGCCTTTTCCTTTCCAGTGTCTGACGCGTCGTCGAATGAGCATTGAGCAGCACAGGTCGAGCAGTCAGGAGCCGAGCACCATGGCGGAAAAAGCGAGCGAGTTGGTCGTGAACGGCGTGCGGAAGGCTTTCGATGCGCCCGGCGGGCGGCTAGAGGTGCTGCAGGGCGTCGACCTAAGGCTCGAGCCAGGACAGGCCGTCGCGGTGACGGGGCCGTCCGGGTCGGGCAAGAGTACTTTGCTTTACGTGATCGGAACTTTAGAACCGCCGAACGAAGGCACTGTGCAGCTCAACGGTCAGGACCCGTTTGAACTGTCCGAGGCGGAGCGGGCTCGGTTTCGTAATCGGCACATCGGTTTTGTGTTCCAGGACCATCACCTCTTGCCACAGTGCACGGTGTTGGAGAATGTGTTGATCCCGCTGTTGGCCGGCAAAGGGGCGGGGGCGGACGATGAGGCACGCGCCCGGCAGCTTTTGGACCGCGTGGGGCTCGGCGACCGACTGTCCCATCGACCCGCTCAGCTTTCCGGCGGTGAGCGGCAACGGGTGGCTGTCTGCCGAGCATTGATCAACCAGCCGACTTTGGTGTTGGCGGACGAGCCGACGGGCAACTTGGATCGCCGCAATGCCGAGGCGATTGGGACCCTGCTGCTGGAGCTCGGCCGGGAACACAACACCATGCTGATCTGCGTCACACACAGCTCGGAGCTGGCCGAGCGGTTTCCGCGTCGTTACCAATTGCGGGACGGCAAGCTATGGAATGGAGCGGTTCAGCGAAGCGAAAAGACCGAACAGAAGGCGTAAGCCTGCCGAAAGTGCAGCCTCCGAAAGACGGGACGCGTCGGTTTTCGGGAGGTGGCTTGGTCGCGCGTTGGATTGTCCCGAACCTCGGACCGGAGGGCTGACACGGGCTCACCGCCAACACGGGGCGGGCCGGATGATCTCTCGGCCGCCGTTCGCCGGACGACGGGCCGCGGGGTGAAATCTCGTGGCGGGGCGTTCGCCTGCCGGGCCCAGAAATGAGGGGAGGCCTGTGTCGGGACTGCAGAAGAGAGAGAGCATCATGGACTGGCAGCGGTATCTCCGACAGAGCGTGCTCTACTACTGGCGGATGCACTTGGCCGTGTTCCTTGGGGTGTTGGCGGGGGCGGCCGCCATCACCGGTGCGCTGATCGTCGGTGACACGGTTCGTTACAGCCTGCGACAGATGACTGTAGAGCGGCTCGGCCGCATCGACCACGTGTTGGCCAGTCACCGCTTTTTCCGCGAGCAATTGGCCGAGGATCTGCAGAAGCTGCCCGACTTTGCCAAGCGTTTTTCTCGAGTCGCTCCGGCGGTGTGGCTGACCGGTAGTCTGGAACGGAGCGGAGGGGGACGTGTCGGAAGGGACCAGTCATTCCGCCGTGTGGGGGGCGTGAATGTCTGGGGTGTCGACGAACGGCTGTGGCAGCTCACGCGTCACGGCGACCTGCAGCCTCCTCGTGGCGACGAGGTGTTGCTAAGCGCTCGAGCGGCGGCTGAGCTCGACGCGGCGGCCGGCGACTCGGTCACATTATGGGTGCAACTTCCCGCCTCCGTGCCGCGCGACACGCTGTTGGGCGGCGGAGACAAGCCGGTTTCAGCCGAGCTGACGTTGACTGTACGTGGCGTGATCCCTGAAGACGTGGGCGTCGGCCGGCTAGATTTGAAACCCAGCCAGCAGATTCCCAAGAGCGCTTTCGTATCGCTAGCGACGCTGCAACACGCGTTGGGGCTTTCCGAGCAGCGTCCGTCTCGACGGAATCCGGAGGGACGGCCTGCTCGGGTCAACACGCTTCTCGTCAGTGCCAAGACGGAGGATGACGCATCGGGACCGAACGCGGAAGACGCCGCTCATCATCTGACGGCTCTTTTGTCTCGGGTCTTGCAGCTTGCCGATCTGCGTCTGAAGCTTCGACCGATTGCCGAACGCCACTACCTTTCGCTGGAAAGCGAACGGTTGTATTTGGAGGACCCGTTGGCCAATGCCGGCGAGCTTGCCGCAGAAACCGTCGGCCTGCCCACCTCACCCGTGCTCGTCTATCTGGCCAACGAGCTAGCCAATGCCAAATCGCCCGAGCATCATTACTCGATGTATTCGATCATTGCAGGCGTGGTCTTCGAAGACCTTCCCCCCTTCGGACCGTTCCGCTTCGTTGGGCTCGGGCGTCCACCGAGCGATTCCTCGGAAATCGTGATCAACGAGTGGCTGGCCAAGGACCTGAACCTCCATGTCGGAGATACAGTTCGTGTTCGGTACTACGAAGTGGGGTCGCGCGGCGAGCTGCCGGAAAAAGAGCGAGAATTCACAGTCGCGGGGATTCTCGCTTTGGACGGGACTCCCGCCGACGACCGCCATTTCACCCCTGAAGTGAAAGGTATCACCGACGTCGATGATGTGGCCGGTTGGGATCAACCATTTCCCATGAAGCTCGACCGGATCACCGACCGGGACGAACAGTACTGGGATCGGTATCGAGCGACCCCCAAGGCGTTCGTGCGGCTGGAAACGGCGGTTGATCTTTGGGGAAATCGCTATGGTCGTTTGACGTCGCTCCGGATCGCCGTGCCGCGCCGACAGTCGCTGGAACGGGTCGCTACAGGGTTCTCCAAGACCCTGATCCAAAACGTCTATTTGCCCGCCGTCGACCTGGCGTTCGATCCGGTCAAGTACAACGGTCTGCAAGCGGCCAGCGGGACAACGGACTTTGCCGGTCTTTTCATCGGCTTCAGTTTCTTCTTGATCTTGTCGGCCGTGATCTTGATCGGATTACTTTTCCGACTGGGGATTGAGCGGAGGGGCCGCAGCATCGGTCTGCTGGCGGCCGTCGGTTTGACGCCTCAGCAGGTGCGATGGCTGTTCCTAGCGGAAGGGCTGTTGGTCGTGGGGGTCGGTGGTTTGGTCGGCCAGGCGGCCGCCGTCGGCTACGCCGCGTTGATGGTGCACGGTCTGAAGACCTGGTGGGTCGGCGCGATCGGCACGCGGTTCCTGTTTTTGGACGTTGAGCCGCTGACGCTGGTTATCGGATTTGTCATATCGGTGAGCGTTGCGGCGGCGGCGATCGTTTGGTCCTTTCGCGGATTGCGGACTCTTTCGACCCGCGAACTGCTAGCCGGGACGACTGATCCGATGCTGACACGAGCTGCTCAGCGGCGGCGAGGCCGGCGGGCCGGTCAGATAGCGGCTGCGAGTCTCGTGGTGGCGGCCGTTCTTTCGTTGGCGGCGCTGTTGGGACTGGTGCCGGCCAGCGAAGCCTTTGAGGGACTGTCTTGGCAGGTGGTGACGTTTTTTATCGTGGGGATTTGCATGCTCACGGCGAGCCTGTCCGGCTTGTCCGCCTGGCTCGATTCGGATCGCGTTTTTGCTGTGCGAGGCGCGGGGCTCACCGCTTTGGCTCGGATGGGCCTGCGAAACGCCGCCCGACATCGGCAACGGAGCGTGCTCTCGACCGGGCTGATCGCGTCGGCGGCCTTCGTGATTGTGGCCGTGGCGGCCGGACATCGCAATCCTGCTGTCGAAGCCCCCGATCTGAATTCCGGCAACGGCGGGTTCCTATTCGTGGCCGAATCGGCCGTGCCCATCCTTTACGATATGAACTCGCCGGAGGGCCGCGAGAAGCTCGACTTGACCTTCGCCGACAATTCGCCGGAAGCGGAAATCCTGCGAAAGATGTTCGTCGTGCCTTTCCGCATGAAACCCGGCGAGAATGCAAGCTGCTTGAACATCTTCCAGACGCGACAGCCGACGATTTTGGGCGTACCGCATGAGATGATCGAGCGAGGCGGCTTCAAGTTCGCCAACACCCGGGCGGACAACCCCTGGAAGCTGTTGGAAGCGAATCCGGGCGATGGAACCGTACCGGTCCTCGGTGACATGAATACCTTGATGTACAGTCTGCATAAAGGAATCGGCGACACGCTCGATGTCGGTCCCGGCGGTGCCAAACCGAAAAAACTGAAGATTGTTGGAATGCTCGATGGCAGCGTCTTTCAAGGCGTGCTGTTGATGTCGGAAGCGAACTTCGTGCGGCTGTTCCCCGAACAGGCAGGTTATCGGTATTTCTTGATCGGAGATCGACGGTTCGAGGGCGCCGGGACGACAAAAGGCGACTCCAGGGTCGACCCCACCGGCTCCGCCGCCGGGCTGGCGCTGACGGAAGACGAGGCGGCTAGGCTGCTGGTGCTGCTGGAGACCCGACTGGCTCCGTACGGTTTTGACGCCGAGCGCGTGGTTGACCGCTTGGCCGATTTTCTGGCGGTTCAGAACACGTACCTGTCGACGTTTCAAGCGTTGGGCGGACTGGGCCTTCTGCTCGGTACGATCGGGTTAGCCACGGTGATGTTGCGGAACGTGTTGGAGCGGCGTTCAGAGTTAGCGCTATTGCGAGCCACCGGGTTCGTGCGTTCCCAAATCGGGACGCTGGTGTTATGGGAGAACGCCGCGCTGTTGGCTTGGGGCTTGGGCGCCGGCACGGTGTCGGCTCTGCTGGCGATGACGCCGCACCTTACGAGCATCGGCGCGGACGTGCCGTGGGTCTCCGGAGCCTTGACGTTGCTGGCCGTGTTCCTGGTCGGAATGCTGGCGGCTCTGGCCGCCGTGCGCGAGGCGACGCGGTTGCCGGTCGTCGAATCGCTGCGGCGCGAATAACGAAGAGATGAGAGAATCGACTCAGCACGAGGAAGCGATGAAGTATCCAATATTGTTCGCCATAGCGACGGCTTTGTTCTGGGGATTGTACGGCCCGGCGCTGGGACAGGCGCGGGCCGGACTGGGCAGTCCTTTCAAGCCTTATGTGGCCATCGGTGTGGCGTATTTGATTTGGGGAATCGCCGGCGGTGTGGTCGGCATGTGGTACAAAGGGGACAGCTTTGTCTTCAGTGGAGCGGGCAGCGTGTGGGGGTTTGCGGCCGGTTCACTCGGAGCGTGGGGCGCGCTAACACTCACATTGGCCATGTTCAGCGGGGGCGCGGCCATGCCGCAAATCGTGATGCCCATCGTGTTCGGCGGAGCGGTGACGGTGTCGGCCTTGGTCCCCGTGCTGATGACCAAAGGGCAATTGGAGGTGAGTCCCTGGCTGTGGATCGGGATTGCGTCGATCGCGGTGGGCATCGTATTGGTGGCGTACAACACGCCGCATGTGTCGGCCTCTCCGGCCGTGTCGGCTCCGTCCTCAACCAGCGCCCCAGAAGAAAGCGACGCGATGGCTGGCGACCAGACGCAGACGCGGCACGACGCCTAGCGGCGCGGTGTCTTCCACTCGATTCGGGCTTTCGCCCGCAGTCGCTGGAGCAGTTCCCGTCGCATTTGCTCGCCGATCTGCTCAAGTACTTGTTCACGCGCATCTTCCAGGCTGAGCTGCCCTGGTCGGCGATCCGTCACCGTCAGCAGATGCACCCCAAAAGCCGACCGAAACGGTTCGCTCACTTCACCCACCTTCAGCGCGAACGCCACACGAGAGAGCTCGATTGGCATTTTGCCGCGATAGGGGAAGTAGCCCAAATCGCCGCCTTGATCGCGGCTTGGAGCCTGTGAGTATCGTCGAGCCGCATCGGCGAACGAGATTGTGCCGTCGACAATATCCTGGCGGATGCGTCGGAGACGTTCTTCCGCTTCTCCCGCTTCGGCGTCGGTTTTGGCCTTCAAGAGAATGTGAGCCGCTCGGACTTCCGTCCCGTCAAACTCGTGTCGATGTTGCCGCCAATACTGTCGCAGGCGGTCCGGCGTCACGGCGAGTTGGACGTACGTCTTCCAAGCCAACGGCAACGCCAGTTCTTGACGTAGCGTTTCGACGGTGTAGCCGAGCCGGTTCAGCACCGCTTCCGGGTCGTCCCCTTTGCGGCGGATCATGTCCAGAATGGTCTGCACCTGAGCGTCCAGGAGCAACTTGCTGGGCCGAACCTTTCGCTTGGCCAGGAACCGTTGCAGCAGCCGCCGGTCGATCAGTTGTTCCAAAAACGCTTGGCGGACTTGGGCTTGCTGTTCCGGCGGAATGCGGCGTGAAAGCATCATCAGGGACAGATCGCCTTCGGTGATCGGCTGGCCGTCCACCGTGACCAGGACATGTTGGCTGTCGCGGGAAGGGGTCGGCGGGGCGGCGCCGGTCGTAGCCCAGGCGGCCGAGAGACACACGAGCATCCAAAGTCCATTAAGGCGACGCTGCATCGAAGAAACTCCTTTCTCAATTCGTAACCGTTCACATGTTGATGCACGGCGCAGCCCGTGGCCAATGCTGCCAGCATCGGCGGGGCGGCATCGCGGCCGGTGCTGCGTCCGTCGGCTTAGCGGAACCCAGCCGCGACACGTTCAACAGAAGCCACCAGCCTTTGCCACGATCAGGTGACTCCCCTTGCCGATCGGCACGATATCTTCCACCCGGTTAACGCCTACCCATACTCAGCCATCTTCTGAACTTTGATTGCCGATCCGGCCACCAAGGCAAACGGGACTCGCTCGCTTTGGTGTACGTCTCGCCCGGGCACTTCGTCTCTTCCCCAACGGATAGGGCAACCTCGCGAGAGCCGAGTTCGCCCTGCTATTGGTTGGAATGACGTTCAATGTGTAAACCCGGCGAATGCCACAGGTCAAGCTCTTCTCCCCGCGTCCGGAACGAGGCGGCTTCCGTCACGGATCGCATCCGCGGGAGCTTCGTCGCGAGTTCACGGCGGCTCGCACCAATCTTACCACGACAGAGAACTCCGTGCGATGCGCGCATCCTAACGCACGAGGTCTCTCAAGTATATCGCCCGTTGCGCCGGCACACCGGAAGCTTGCCTTTGGGCGCTTCGAGGCCGCTTGCTATCATGACCTCCGATCGGGCAAGGTCACTATTCAGCCGGTTGGTGTACGTTCGGCTTTCCAGCCGGACGCATGAGAATTGTGGTAAAGCAAGAGGCCTGTTGTGGTGGTATCGGATCAGCCTGGAAAGGCTGACTTACCTAACGCGGCCTTTCGGCCACAACCAAAGTGGGTGACACCTGCCGGGTGTCACAGCCTGGGTCTCGCCATGCCAGGAGGCAGTCGTCTCGGGCCCGTCGCACCCGGCAGGTGCGACCCACAACGATCCGCGCACTATCCGCACATCATCCCTGCGTAAGACACTATCTGCCAATCGGCTGAATAGTTACCGGGCAAGAGTTTTGGACGCGCAGGCGAGTTCGGCGGCAAACGATGTCGCGGACTCTTGCCCGGCCGACGTGCCGCGTTGGAGTCAGGGGACCGGTGCCCCGTTATTTGAAGGCCTTCGCATGACAATCAGCCAACTGCCTTTGTCTTATTGCACGAACCTACATCCGGGCCGATCGCTCGAACAAGTGGAAGACGGGCTGAACCGGATCACGTCGGCCGTCCAGGACGCGCTGGCGCAGCCCATCGCTGCGGGATTGTGGCTGGCCCAATCGGTGGTGCAGGAATTGCTACAAACGCCCGGAGCAGTCGTTCGATTCCGCGACAGGCTGAGCGAGCGGGGGCTGGCCTGTTACACCTTGAACGCCTTTCCTTTCGGAGACTTTCATCGCGAGCGCGTGAAACAAGACGTTTATCAACCCGATTGGACCGATCGCCGGCGGTTGCAGTACACGCTGGATTGCGCGCGAGTACTGGCCGCCTTGCTACCGGAGGGGGAGGACGGCAGTCTTTCCACACTTCCGCTGGCATTCGCTCCGACAGCCGGCGCTATGGCCCGCCGGCGAAGCGCCGAACAACTGCTGCAAGCCGCGGTCCGGCTTCGTCAGCTTTTCGAACAGACCGGCCGCCGCATCCGGTTGGCCATCGAGCCCGAGCCTTTTTGCCTGTTGGAACGAACGGAACAGGTCCTCGATTTCTTTGAGCACACTCTGTGGCCGCAGGCGGCGGAGGCCGATCGTCTCGAAACGGTCACAGACCACATCGGCCTTTGTTTCGATGTGTGCCATCAGGCCGTAGAGTTTGAAGACGTGGAACGAGCGATTGCCGAGCTCAACCGCACCGGCATTCGCATCAACAAAGTGCACATCACTTGCGCTCTGCGTCTGCCTGAACCGGGCCGACGAGAGAAGGCTCGACAGGCGCTGGCGGAATACGTCGAGCCGCGATACTTACACCAAACCACTGGGCGGTTGCCGAACGGACGGATCCTTCGCGCCGTGGATTTGACGGAGGATTTGGTCCTGCGGCCCGATCCCGTGTGGCGGGAAGCGACGGAGTGGCGGGTTCACTTTCACGTGCCCGTCGATGCCGAACACCTGGGACCGTTGCAAACAACACGTCCGGACTTGCAGCAGGCGCTGTCGGCGGTCGCTTGCCTTGACTACGCACCGCATTTAGAGGTGGAAACTTACGCGTGGAGCGTCTTACCGCTCGACACCCTCGACGAGCTAGTCCAAGGCCTGACGCGGGAAATGCAAGCCACTTTCACGATGCTTGCTCGTCACGACTCCGTGTCCCATTAGCGACCGGCCGAGGAAAGTGATGCCGATCCGTTCGGCACGCCTCGGTCGGCCGGGATGCTTTCGAGGCGTCCCGCTGTGGTGATTGGCGTGCCGTGCGACGGCTGGACAGTCCGACCGCTACAAACCGGCCGGCGGCAGAATCCGCACCCGCGACCCCTCGATTTGCAGCCTCGCCTCCGAATACAGCTCGATAGCCTCCGGGTATGCTTCACATTCCGCCTCGAAGACTCGCGCCGCCAGCGTGTCTGGCGTGTCGTCGTCCCGCACCGGCACGGTTTTTTGCACAATGATCGGACCGTGATCATATTCGTTGTCGGCGAAATGAACCGTGCAGCCGCTCACCTTGCAGCCCCGTTCCAGGACGGCCTCATGCACCCGGTGACCGTAGTAACCTTTGCCGCAAAATGCCGGGATCAATGCTGGATGAATATTCATCACCCGGTGTTCAAAATCTGGAGGAATCCGGATCAACGCCAAAAACCCCGCCAGCGTGACCAAATCCACCTGTGCCTGCCGGCACAATGCGAAGATCGCCTCACTGAACTCATCGACGCTCTGGTAATCCCGGCGAGCGACTACCTGGCAAGGCAACCCCGCCTTTTCCGCTCGCTCAATCCCGCCGCATCCCGGCTTGCTAGCCACTACCAGCGGAATCTCTGCGTTGAGCGACCCGGCCTGAATGCGATCAATAAAGTTTTGCAGCGTCGTTCCCCCGCCAGAGATCAAAACCCCTAAACGGATCGGCCGCCCCAGCGGCTCCAAAAGCGGACGAATGCTACTCATTGGTTTCTGGTTCTCCCATTGCAGCGGCCGTCGTTTCGCAGCGGTTCTCGTCGCGGTTTTTCCGCGACCAACCGGGTGAAACCCTTACTGCTTAATCCCCGATTGCCACAGCGACGAGGTTGAGCCTGGGGTGTCGCGTTCGGGAACGGGCCCGCCAAGGGCTTCACTTGCTCTGCCCATCCTGGGATGACACTTCGTTGGGACCGCTGGTTCCATCTGTCTCGAGCGTGTCAGTTCCTTCGTCGCCCAGCCAAAGTTCTTCGACTTCCGCCGGCCAGGTTCGGCGCCTGCGGTGCCGCCGGTCCGAAATGACCAGACCGGCCACAATCAGCCCGCCGACGACCACGACGACCGCAAGGACCAGCCACGAGCTGATGGCAAAGGCTCGCTGTTTCCGAGGCGCCGGCGGATGCCACTCCAGACGCCTTGCCAGAATCAACGGAGCGAACCGCGGAGCGTCCTGAGCCCGGTAAACCATCATCTTGAAAAAATAACCGGTCACCGTGACGCCGTCCAGCAGGTGTGACCGCGACTGGCGGAAAGCTTTCAGCATGCCCGCCGGGACTTCAGTGCAAACGATGCAGGCCGGGTTCGATTGCGAGTCCGGCGTGTAGAGCCACGCCTCGTAAAGTGTCTGAATGCCATACGGGTTCTGGCCGGCCGGTATCTCCCGCAGCAAACGCACGTGGCCGGAAAGCGTGACCAACTTCCCAAAATAGACTTCCGGACGATCCGCATTGCGGTAAAGGTCAACGAAGATGGGGAAAGGCTCTTTCGGGTCGCTCCGTACTCGCTTGTCCGGGTATACCGCTCTTCGCCGAGTCTGATAACGACGCGCTGCCGCCTTTTGCAGTTCATAGTCGATTTCCCGCGTCCGCTGTAACACGTAGTAATACGCCTCGCGTTCTTCCTCACGCACGCCGGGGGTTTTCAGCCCGTGAACGGGGTCCAGAACTGGGGCCAGAATCTTCATGTCCAGAGCTGTTGGGTCGTCTTCCGAATGGCGGGCGCTGATCTCGGTCCGCGTCTGCCGGGCTTGCGCCACCGGGTGCCTTCCGTCGGCTGCCGCAACCATCCCGCTCGATGAACATTCCATCACGGCAACTGCGAGCACCAGTCCCAGAAGACGCCTCTGCCCGGCGAGACTGCGGCCGAATGAAACTATCGGGCGCCGCTTGCAGACGCCGTCACCGACACTTCGCCCGCGCGGCGACCGGAGCATCACAACGCACGGCGACCACAAAGGGAGGTTCACCTGTTCGCTTTCGGCGCCACCTGACACTACGATCATCTGCATCCTTCCCTCGGGGCGAACACGGCCCTCGGCCCCTGCGTGAAACCCAAGCGCAACTCGATTATAGTGACCGCCACGGTAGATCGCATCGCTGACGGCTTGAGCCGTCCGAGATCGGGAGGCAGTAAGAATGGCTCTTTGCCAACACGAGATTCAAATCCGTGTTCGCTATTGCGAGACCGACGCAATGGGTTTCTTGCACCACGCGAACTATCTGAACTACTTCGAGATCGGGCGGACCGAGCTCTTCCGAGCTCAAGGCGGGAACTATCGCGAAATGGAAGAACGGGGGCTGTACCTGGTCGTGGTCCAGTTCGCTTGCCGCTACCACAAGCCCGCCCGTTACTTACTCTTCGGACGACGTTATCTCGCGTCACCGCGGCCAAGTTGGAGCACGATTACGAGTTGTTCCGCGACGGCGAGCTGCTGGCGACGGCGCACAGCGTACTGGCGTGCGTTGACCGAGCGGGCAACGTTCAACGCATGACGGACGTTCTGCCTCCGGAATCCCTGCCTCAGAAATAAGCGCCTCCAAAAAGGGGACCTCTCCCAGCTAAGCGGCCAGAGCTTTGGTCGCGAGTCCGATCGCCGGAACGCGCTGCGCCGGCTTCGCGTTGCCGAGCAGTCAGAGACTTATCCAGCGCATCAGCGAGTGAAGGCCCGGGCATTTGGAGAAAGGTTGCGGCCCAGGGCCATAAAACTGATTGGCGTTCTCGCCGTGCGCCTCGCTTTGCAATCCCGACTTGGTGATGGCCAGTGTTGTCGACGCATTTTTCTTTGTCGCCCCTTTTCTACCTAGTCTGCGAATTCCGGCTCAGCTATTTGGCTTGTCCGTTCCGCGGAGACCGGCCGATGGAATCGGCTGGAGCGGCCGCAGTGCCCGCAGGAAAGCCTCGTCAATCGAATTCTTCCGCACAGTTGCCCCGATCTTTGCTTTTTGACTTGATTGCCGTGCTGCTTTCGTTCAAGATGGAGGAGCAACGAGGACTTTATGGGTTGAGGCAGTCCGCCGGGCCAAGAAAGTGGCTCCGCGCAGTCGCTGGGTGAACCCGAGCGGCTGTTGAGCAGACGAGACTGAGCTCAATCCACAGCGGTGAATGTCGTTCCCTGTTAACACAACTTGAGACAGAGAGGGGGTACCATGAAGAGGATCAGCTTGCTGATGGTCGCAGGGAGCCTGTTATTGGTCACCAATGGCGTGATGGCAGGCGACTGCGGCAAGCCGGTAGTGAAGTGCTGCCAACCGAAGGTCGTCTGCTGTCGCCCGAAAAGACGTTGCAAACTTTTCGGATGGCTTAAGCCGAAAGCCCGGTGCTGTGCTCCGAAACCTGTGTGCGGAAAGCCTGCACCGGTGTGTGCAAAACCGGCTCCGGTGTGTGCGAAGCCCAGACCAGTCTGCGCCAAGCCGCGACCGACTTGCTGCGCTCCGAAGCCGACCTGCTGCGCTCCGAGACCAGCTTGTGCCGCTCCGTTGAAGGCGGCTCCGAAAGCACCGGCTACTCAGAAGCCGAAGAAGTATGAAGAGGTCGCTCCGCCACCGCCGAAGGAAGAGGCGGCTCCGAAGAAGCCGGCGGCTCCGAAAGCCCCAAAAGCCCCCGCTCCGCCAAAAGCCAAGAAGAGCGCGTAGGTCGGTCGGGCATCTGAGCCGGACCACCACCGGTGCGACAGCGGACGACAATTTCGATGGCGGGAGTCTGCCCCAGAGGGATCAGCCGCTGACTTTGTTCGGCGATCACGCTGGGTCAGTCTGACCGCGACATAGAATGTTCGGCCGAAAAAAGGCC
>JAADHY010000472.1 GCA_013151585.1 Planctomycetota bacterium | reverse complement strand
CCCATTGCTTCAGCGACATCGTTCGCCCGGCGACTCGCACCAGCCGTTCGCCGTATCGGTTCAGGATTTCGTTGGCCTGAGCAATCCGCCCGGACCAGCGATACGACAGGACTGCTTTCTGGATGAGGCCAGGCGTGATCCGGCCGGCATGAACCGGCGACCGCAGAAGCTGCTGCCAGCAATGAGCGGCTAGGCCAAACCGCCCCCGGTCCATCCACCAAGCCGCCTTCCAGCATACCGCCCGGAATCCCGCTTCCGTGTGAAAATAGCGGCGGATGATTTGGTCGATATCCGCCGGCCGACCGGCTCGCTGCGCCTCTTTCAACAGCCTCGCCGCCTCGGGACCGTAAAGTCGCTCGTACGTACGCCAGGCGTCCGCCCCAAGGGAACCGAGCAACTGCACCGCCTCGCGATACAGACTGCTCAGTCGCGCGGGAGAGCCCGTCCACATGTGGCTGTCTTCAGGCGAGTCGAGTAATGTCTGGATGAGCCGTAGGCCTTCCACGATTTGACCGCTGTCGAAGGCGCGACGCGCGCGACGAAGAAGCAACTGCTGCTGCCGATCGCGATAAACGACGTGGTTGAGACTTGCCCGCCGAGCCGCCTCCTGCTGCGCATTTGGGTCCTCCGCCGCGCGCACGGACAGACCGCATGCCGCGATGGCTGCGCACCAAGCCAAAACAAGAGAACGGAATCGGGTGGCTCCGTCACACATCATGATCGGAAGGTTGGGGGTCGCTCGACCGACCGGGCTCGTTCCTTACGAAAGCTCCCGTCAGCCGCAGAAAATGGAAAGGCTTCACTCTCGATCAGCAGCAGTTCATCATTCTGACTTTTCGATTCTACCACAACCAGCCAAACTACGGGTAGCCTGACTCGCTGGGCCCGAGCCAAGGTGGACGTCCAACCCGCTCGGCTCACCGGGCAGGCCACGCCTTTCGACTTCTTCACGCCGACAGAAAATTTGTCCGTGAAGTCGACCTCAGAAACAGTCGGGAACAGGACCATCCGGCAGCAGAATCACGAAGGGCAAAATGAGGAACGGCTTGCTGCGCAACATGGCTTCGCGTTCGCCGACTCTGTCGGCGGGTAAGGAACCGTCAGAAAATAGGTTGTGTGCGACTCGGGATGTAGGATGGGTTTTCTAGCCCGTCAAAAAGGCAACGGACAGGAATGCCCATCCTACAATGAGCACGTTATTCTCTGACGTCCCCCAAAGTGGTTTAAAGGTTTCCATGCAACGGCCGATTCCGTGATCCGAGCCGCCTCGTGCCCACCTGCACGGATGCGGCCTGGGGTCGCCTAAGGAACGCTGAAATCGAGTCGAGATGGTTGGGGAGGTGATTCCAACGATGGTCCGCGACTATTCGACGGAGAGCTTGTCGCACGATCCGATTCATGGATACATTCCGTTCATCTCGCGATCGGGGCTGCCCACCGGGGAAGTGGCGGAGCAGCAGATCATCGATCATCCTTGGGTCCAGCGGCTGCGGCAGATTCATCAGTTACAAACGGCTTGGTGGGTCTTTCCGTCGGCCGAGCATATGCGGTTCCAGCATGTGCTTGGGGCGATGCACTTGGCGTCGGTCGTGATCACTGAATGGTATGACTCGCTGAAGGAATCTTGCGCCAACGTGCCATCGAAGGCTTATGTTGAGTCGTTGGTCCGGCTGGCGGCCCTTTTGCACGACGTCGGCCACGGTCCGTTCGGCCATTTTTTCGACGATCAATATCTCGCGCAGTTCGGCATCACTCACGAAGACATCGGTGCGGCAATCATCGAGGACGAACTGGGCGATGCG
Source organism: Planctomycetota bacterium (assembly GCA_013151585.1). Classification (GTDB taxonomy): domain Bacteria; phylum Planctomycetota; class Planctomycetia; order Planctomycetales; family Planctomycetaceae; genus JAADHY01. Next base: position 13,280 of record JAADHY010000472.1, on the reverse strand, counting down.
GCGGGTACGGCGGAATCCGAACGGAAAGATGGGGCCATTGGAAGAAATCGAGCCGCGGCAGGTCGCGTGGCTCATCCGCCGGCCCAGCGCGGACGAAGCGCCGGCCGGTCCGCACGAGGGACGCACCCTCTTCGACGACGGCCAGCCGGACTGGCTTCGCAAATTGCGCGCTTTGTTCTGCGGCATCTACACCGTCGACAACATGGACTTCGTGCTGCGAGACGCCTACATGTCCGGTTACAACATTCGGGCTTTCGACATTTCGCGGCTGATCCATTACAGCTTTTTCACACCGGCTGGCTTGACTATTCATGTGCGCGGGCTGCCCACGCTGATCCATTTCATCGAGACGCGGGCCAACCTTTTCCGGACGATTTACTTTCACCGGACCGTCCGAGCGTTGGACTTGGCACTGGAAGAACTCTTCGCCCCGACGATGAAGCACCTGTTTCCCGGCAACCCACTGGAGCACTTGGAGGAGTACCGCCGACTGACCGAAACGTCGTTCCTGGTCGACGTACAGCGATGGGAGCAAGACTCCCACCCGCAACGGCGCGAGCTGGGCCAGCGGTGGCGCCAAATTCTTTGTCGCGAGGTAACTTGGAAGATGGCCTGCGAGCGGACGATCCACTTCCACGCCGGACAAAGCGAGCAGACGACGATCTTTTCCGAGCCGTCCCTAATCGAAAAGCGATTGCGGCAGCGTTTGCCGGCCGAACTGGCGGACTTGCCGCTTCGCGTTGACGTGGCACGTCACTATCACCGACCGGCGGCTCATTTGCCGACCGCCGGATTGAACTTCGTCTTGGACCCGGCGGACGGCAGGCCGCGCGAGCTGAACGACATTCAGCTCTTCCGCTCCTTGCCGACCAGCTTCTCGATCGTTCGCGTCTACGCAAAGACGCACGATCACGACGCCCTTCTGAACGCCGCCCTCAATTCCGTGCTCGCGGCTCAGGCTGACACGCGGACCAACATGTGACGCTCCGTCCATCTGAGTCGGGGCGTTTGCAATGAATTCGCGCTCTCGATGCTGCGCGAACGCCACGAACAGGGTCCTGGCGGCCCGAACTCTCCGGAGCGCCGGGGAACGTTCCGCGAAGGCCGTGGGGCCGGAGTGACGTTCGGGTTGTAGGGATTGTACCGGCTAGGGATACCGGACTGGCGATCGGCCGAGCGTGTGGCCGATACGAAAGGGGCCCGCCACGAGACGCTGGCGGTCGTCCGCCCAGAGAGAGACAGACGGGTCCGGTCCCCCAACTCATCGCGGGATTGCCGGCCCGTGAAGGGACTTTTGAAAGAATTGGCGGGCTCCTCAGGACAGGTATCTGTGTTTTATCGAGACCTCCTATTCTTGTTCGCCCAGATTGCCACGACCGTGACATTTTGACAAAGGGGCAAGCGGAAACGCTTGGTCTGCGGTTCCCTGCTGGTGCCTTTACGCAGGAGAAAGGTTGGATTGCGGTGCGGGCGTTCCCGCCGCTCGTGGCAGCGACCCGCTTCACCACAACGTTTCATGATCCCACTTTTCCAAGCTTGGCAAAGCGCCACGCCTGTGGAGGCGCCGTCAGACCAGTTTTCCAATGGCCGATCCCCGCCTGAAGAGAGCGACAATGACCGACTTTGACGCGACCGTCCTGAATCAGCACCCCGAGTGGCGACACGTGCTAGAGGCTTATCGTGCTCTTCAGGAACAAGCGGAGCAACAGCGAGCGAAATCGGAGCGTGATCAGGACGGGGAAGTTTGGCTCCCCCGGCTGGCGCAAGTCGACGGGGTTCCCGCGGAAAAAATGGCCGCCATTCATGGCAAGCTGATTGCGCTAGGGTGGCTGCAGTTTCAGCTACAAGGCCGAAATGACGGCGTGTTGTACCGGCTCAGTCCCGACGGGCGGCGGGCGCTGGAATCCTCGGAGCGGGTTGAAAACGAGACCGGTCAACTGGTCCAATCCGCTTAGGCCACGGCGGCTGGCTTCGCCTCCGGCACACGGTTGCGGATCAATTGCGGCTGGTGGCCGGATCCCAGCCTGCGACGGACGCGTTCGGAGCGAGAACGAAAATCTCCACGCGGCGGTTCTTCGCCCGTGATTTCTCATCGACGTTGGGCACCAGAGGCTGATGTTCTCCGTACCCAGCCACGCCCATGCGTGCGTCGTCCACACCAAATCGCTTCAGCGCCATTCGGACGGCGTGAGCGCGATTCGTCGAAAGGTGGCCGTTGGTCGGATGCTTGGCCTTGGTCGACGGCTTGACAATCGGCCGGTCATCGGTATGGCCGACGACCAGGATGTTTAGCATCTTGGCGTCGCCTTGGTTCAGAATGCGGGCAAACTCTTTCAGCATGGGCAACGCTTCCGGCTTCAGCTTAGCGCTGCCCAGATCAAACAGGATGTCCGAAGTGAATTTGCTGACGCCCGTCTCCGGATCAAACTCGAACTCGGGAAACCGCCGCGCCAGGTCTTCGAAACGCCGAGTCGACTCAGCCGACATCGGGTTCTTGCTGTTCAGCAGGCTGACGTAGCGTTGATGCAGCTTCGATCGCTCGGCCGAAAGGTTTTCCAGCCGTTTCTTGGTGATTTCGAGGTTGGTCTGCAGTTCCTGAGCTTTTCGGGCCAACCGTTCCTTTTCGGCTTGCAAAGTCTGAGCCAACTGCTGCGCTTGGTCCCGTTCCGCGGCGAGTGTTTTGTTCTCGTTATAAAGTTGCCAAGCCCGGAGCTGACTTTGCCGCAGCAGTTGGGGAGACGTGGTCATGCAGCCTGTCGCCGTCCACAAAACGACCAGGCCTACCAGGGGGATCAATGCCTGTCGCGACATCCGCATCGGGAGGACTCCTTTCACACGTTGGCCGGAGGTGTGTGGACCGTGGGAATTTCCATGCGGGGAGTGGGACCGTCCGCGCATCAACTCGCGTCAATGGACGCAGACGATCGAAACGAAAACGTGTCGCGTTGGGGAGAGAAAAGATGAGGAGAGACCGAAAACCGTTCCCGAGTTGCGGGAGAAGACAGAAACGGCTTTCGAGTGAGGGGCGGAATTCTAGCGGCTCGGCCGAAACGTGCCTAGACGAAGTTGGGAAAATTTTTGCCCCTCTCGCCACGGCAACGAAAAACGGTCCCCGCGTGGGCTGCGGACATCGAGTGCCCTCCGCCTCGAGCCGGTCCTCGGTGCGACGCAAGCTGTTTCTGCACCGATCGTTTCCTCCCGTTCGCTTTTTTCGGGCTCTCGGGTAGGCGGCTGCAGTGGCAAGGTATACTATTTGGGACGACGGATTTTCGACTTCCGGCCCCACGCCGAGCCTCGATGCCGAGTCTCGGTATCTGGAGAATCTTCGCCACACAAACCGATAGCGTCCTTCGAAGCCAGCCCATAGCCCGACGAACATGGGCGGTGACTGAAACGCGGCTTTGGTTCTCCGCAGACTGTGCCGGTGAATCGTCCGGTCCTGGGATTCCGTATCGTCGAACCTCGCCGGTACGCTGCGAAGGAAATTGGCTCAATGGGAACGAATGCCCCCTGATGGCAGACGACGGACACAATCTGGATCTGCCGCTCGACGCGCAGAAACACGAAGCGCCGGCTCACGGCACCGCGGAACACATGCCGGCGACCGATCCGCGCCCCGTCGACGCCGGTGAAGTGCCGGAGTGGTTTATCCGCCGCCGCAGACGACGAACGGCTACCGATGAGGGGGCCTCTGCCGAGGTTCCGGCCGATGTGCCTTTTTCTGCGAAAGAAGTCGACTCCGAAAAGCTGATCCAGCCGCCGGCTCCTCCTGCCGCTGTCTCGTGTGCCCCGGCCGCTCCTCCGGCCCCACCCAGCCCGCCGAACGCTCGCCACGAGAAGTCCTCTGGGGTTAAATTGGACAAAGATTGGGATGTGCCAGCCAGCCCGGAGGCGCAGTGTTCGACGAGGGCCGGGGCGACCCGCTGGACGGGGTGGCTGTCCCTGCTGGCGGGCCTGCTCACGCGCATCACGCAAGGCGTGGGCCGGTTCGTGACTGAAGGAGTGGTGGTTTCCCTCCTCTTCCATGCCATTTTGTTGGGAATCTTCTCGCTGATCGTTTTGCAATCCGTGAAGCCAAGCAAACCTTTCAGCACGCTTTTTTCCGAAGCGGACGACGAGGGCACGGACCTCGGCGATCTCTCCGAAGCTCAAGTCGAAATGCCCGACTTGTCGGCCGAAGGAGTCCAACTGCCGCAGCTTCAGCCGCTGCCGATCCCAACGGATCCTTCGCTTCGGTCGGCCATCGTTCCGGACTTGCAGCGCAGCGCCGAGGCAATTGCCGAAAGCCTGCTGAAAGCTGACGGTGGGGGAGGCGACGCAGGGCTGACGCCGCACGGAGGCTTCAAGATGCCGGGCAGCGGCAACGTGGTCCGAAAAGGCAGCTTCACCGCTTGGACAGTGCCCGAGGACCCCGATCCCGGCGAAAGCTACCTGATCGTGATCCAAGTCCGTCTTCCTCGTTGGGTCCGAAATTACAGTCCGCGGGATTTGACCGGCCACATGCGCGGAACCGATGGCTATACGACGCCCATCGGGTTCTACCGCGGCCGCTACTATGGAAAGTTCAACTCGCGAGCCAAACAGTTGGTCATCCGCATCCCGGGCGCCGCGAAAAACGTCCGCGACACGATCCATGTCGAATCGCGTCTGTTGCGAGAAAAGCAAGATTTAGAAATCGTGTTCTGACTCTTCAGTCGGCGCGCAAACAGGACCGAGGAAACAATGTGGCCTGAACGAACAACGAAATGACGAAGCCCCCGAGACGGAACGAGACAGGGCATTGATGATGAGCGAACAGGTCGAAATGGACTTGGACGAGATCATCCATCGACTGGACACCGCCGGAAACGAATTGCCGCGTGAGGCGATCGAGGCGGCGCGGCGACGCCGGGACGAGATCATTCCGCGTCTGATGACCGAGCTGCGTAGGGTCATTGACGAGGCCAAGGCCGGGAAAGTACACGACGGCAGCGTACAGTTCTTCGCCGTGTTCCTGCTGGCCGAATTCCGGGTGAAGGAGGTGCTACCGCTGATAATCGAGGCGACATCGTTGGCGAAATCCGAATCCGACTACGCCTATGATCTTTTCGGTGATTTCCTTTACGATCCGTTTCAGCGCGTGTTGGTGGCTTTGGCCGACGAACCTCTTCCCCTTTGCCGAAAGCTCATCGATGACAGGTCGCTGGCCCTGAACGTCCGCTGGACAGCGATCGAAGCATTGCAACACTTGATTCGGGACCAGGTATTGACACGCGAAGAGGCCGTGTCACTTTTGCGGGAGCATTTGGCGACGGCCATTGAGTCCGAGGACCGGGAGATCACCGGGCCGCTGATTTGCAAATTGTGCGATCTGGGGCCCGCGGAGGCGATGCCGGAAATCAAACTGGCCTTTGAACGCGAGCTCGTCGACACGTTTGTTGTCGAGATGTCCGATGTCGAAGACGCTTTGGAAACTTCCGACGCACACTTCGCCTGGGCGATGAAACGCCTTGGCCCCAGCGGGATACCGGATACCATCAAAGAGTTGGAAGAGTGGCATGCATTTTCCGAGCAGATTCCGCCATCGGAGCAACAAGAAGGAGAAGAACGGGACGCAGATGCTGCCGGCCGCGTGAGCCACCCACCCCGGAACGTATCGCAGGGCAGCCATCCCGATTCGGAGCGGCCTCCCGTCCCGGCTCCCGCGCTGGTCCCGACCGTGCGTAACGAAGCACCGCGCGTGGGCCGTAACGATCCTTGCCCTTGCGGCAGCGGCAAGAAGCACAAGAAGTGCTGCGGTCGGGCGTCCGGGGGCTTATAGTCCACGCTTTCGACGTATGGGCTCAAAAAGGAAAAAGTCTCCATCTGGGGAAACGCTCATCCTTTTGGATCGCAGCGTTCTCTGCGTCTCTGCGCGAGAGGGACTTACCATTTGAGGTCTTACTCGCGGGCTCCCACGGTTTTGCATGGCCGCGGCAAGCCAGTTTTGGTCGCAAGTTTTTCTCTGGAGGCTTCGGAGAAGAGAATCGCAGAGCGATGCCGAATGAGGACTTTACGACAGCGGAGATGTGCGTAGACACTTCGCAGGCGTTTTGAGAACGCTTCTGGTTTACCGATGGAGGATCGATGCGCTGGCAACGATCGATGGTCTTGACGGCGTGCGTTTTTTGCAGCCTGCTGGGAGGGGGACGGGCTCCGCAGCACAGAACGCTGCAACTAGTCTGGGCTGACGATTCCACAAAGGCGAGTCCGGCGGATAGCGAAACCACTCGCCGCGTGCCGTCGGTCCCCGATCCGGTCCGCCCTCCGGTTTTGAAGGTCGAGGACCTGTTGCGTCGAATCGACGCTGTGGAGCGGGAACTTTTCCGGAAAAAGCGACGGGCGAAGTTTGTTCCGGCCCGAGAACGTCATGAGCAGTTGCTGCTGTTGCTCGAACATCCGGCGCTGGGCGTCTCCTACACCGGTTCTTCACGGGGGACTCGATACTTTGCAGCCCGGCTGATTTTGCTGAACCGGAGCAAGCAACCCGTCGTCGTCCACCGCGGCGACGTCCAGTTGGAAGCGGACGGCAAGACCTTCCCTCTGAGGGCCCCCTCCGCTCCCGTGGGCTATACGACGCTGCGCATTGGCGGTCGGAATGTGTCGCTCCGGGAGTTACGTCCCAGCGAGCGTTTGGAAGTCGCACCCGACCGGGCTGCGGCCACGTGGGTCGTTTTCTCGAATTTGCCGCCGGGCAATCGTGTCCCGAAAATGAAGCTTTCTGTCCGAGTCGGCTCGCGGTCTGTCCGGATCGACGTGAACGAATTCTGCCTGGGGCTGCTGCGGTTGGACATCGAACGGCTTGGACCCGACGATTGCCTGGCCGTGTTCACCATTTCCGGCGAAATGAACTTAATCAATCTGGGAGCCTTGATCGACGAGATTGACCGGTTACAGCTTCAGAACGTCTCGCGGGTCGTGCTGTACTGGCCTCCGGAGACGCCTCCGGTCGACACGGCTCTGGCGAGCTGGTTGCAGCAGAGCGTCAGGAGCTCCCGACGGAGCACTCCGCTGTTTTCTCCTTTTCCGACGTTTCCCGTCATCGCGCGGGTCTATTTGGCCGGCCTATCGACTCGCCAAGGAGCGACGTCGCGTTCCGCTTCGCCGCCGGCGCGCTATGAAGAACTGGCTCGCGGCCGACGCCGCTCCTTTTCCCGGTTGAGCGACGCGGTCACCGCCGCCTTGTGGGACCTTTACGAGAGCATCCCGCGGGCCGAATTGCTGCGAGCGATTCGCCGAGGTCCGGACCTGACTCGGGCGGCGGCGTTGGCCGCTGCCGCAGACCGTCTGCCGGAAGACGCTTTGCCGCTGGTTCTGCGTTGTACGGACGACGGCGAGGCGGTTCAGCGGGCCGCCTTGATGGCCCTACGGTATTTCAGGTCCGCTCGAGCCATCGAGACTCTCTCGCGCACGGCGTGTGCCGACGATGAAGCTTTGGCCGAGGTTGCCATCGAAAGTCTGGCGGCCTCGCGGTCCCCGAAGGGCCAACAGCGACTGCTGGAACTGATTCAGCAGGGGCAAATTCCCCTTCGGCCTGCGCTGGTTGAAACGCTGGGCCACTATCCGGATTCTTTGTGGAGCGACCTTCTGGTGCGGTGGGTCCGTAAAGCGGATGACGGAGTCGCAGCGGCCGCCCTGCGCACGCTCGTTCACATCGGCCATCCTCGTCTCGAGACGATTCTGCGCGAAGCGCTGGAAAGTGACCGAACCAATCTGAGCGAAGCGGCGTTTGCCGAGCTTTTTCGCCGCCGGGATCCTGAGAGCCAGCAAATTCTGCTTCAGTACACGCTGCGGTGGATCCAGACGCGACCCCCGACCAACGCGATGTATGCTCTGCTGAACCAAACAAAAGACAATCGGGCGATTCCGGCGCTGCTGAAACATCTCGAGCAGGTTCAATTGAACCGAGCAGCGCTGATCACAACCTTGTCTTACTTGGGTGACCGCTCTGTCGCGGAACGACTAAACGCGATTTATCCTCGGTTACAGGACCAACAGGAACGGGCGGCGGCCATTCGGGCGCTGCGTCGATTAAGGTCGCCCCATTTTCTTGAGCGAGCACGCGAGGCGATCCGGTCCGGGCATCCCACACTGGTCCAAGCCGTCTGTCAGGAGGTGCAGATCGACCCGGATGAACGGATCGTGCAGCTTCTCGCCGAGGCCTTGCAGAAGATCGAAAACCGTATGGCCGTCTCGCAAATCTGCAGCACTCTGGCCTCGATTGCGACGCCGTCGGCCCGTCAGGCTTTGCAGCGGGCGGCAAAATCGGATAACGCCGAGAAACGCAACTACGCGCAAAATGCCTTGCGGAGTTTGTATACACGCTCCCCAGCGAATCCGTTCGTCAGCCAAGGTCGTCGTTACTCCTCTTTACGCGACTGGAAGACGGCCGAACGATACTTCACCTTGGCGATCCAGATTGATCCGGAGTTGCCTCAGGCGTACAGCGGTCGCGGCAACTGTGAGCTGCTGCTGAACAATCTGGACCAAGCGAAAGAGGACTTCCGGCGGGCGTTGGCCTTGGATCCCGGGGATGGAATGTCCGTGGCCGGGCTGGCAATCGCCTTGGTGCGGCTGGGGCAAGTCGACGAAGGTTTGCAACTTGTGGAATCTTCCCGAAAGAAGTTCGCCAACGACGGCCTCTTTGCTTACAATGCCGCCTGCGTTTACGCCAGAGCGTTGGAACAACTAAAAGACGAAACCGAGAAGGCGAAGTTGCTGAAGAAACAGTATCGCGATCGGGCCGTGGCCGACCTGAAGGCGGCTATCGCCAAAGGGTTCAACGACTTCGATTGGATGAAGCAAGACCCCGATCTGCGGTCGCTTCATGGATGGCCCGCCTTCGAAAACTTGCTGCGGAGACCGTAACGATATGGTATTCTTGAATCGGATCTATACCCGTTTTGGCGACGGCGGCGAAACGATCATGGCCGACGGCTCGCTGGTGCCCAAGACCGATATCCGTTTGGCGGCGTTCGGCAGCGTGGACGAGCTGAACGCGGTCCTCGGAATCTGTTTGACGACCGATATCCCCGAACCGTATCGAAATTGGATCGAACGGGTTCAGAGGGATTTGTTCGAGCTCGGCGCGGACCTGTGTCGTCCTAGCCCGGCCGAACCGTCTCGCGTCGGCCCAGAAACGGTCCAGCGTTTGGAAGAGTGGATCGACGAGGCGAACGAGCGTCTGGAGCCTCTGAGCAACTTCATTCTGCCCGGCGGGACCCCGGCCGCGGCCCATCTGCACCACGCTCGAACCGTCTGCCGGCGAGCCGAGTTGGCGGTTTGGCAGGTCATCGAGCAGGAAAGCCGTTCTCAGCAGCCGGCTGTCTATCTGAACCGCTTGTCCGATCTGCTCTTCGTCTTAGCTCGGGTTTGCAACGACGAAGGCCGAAAAGACGTCCCCTGGATTCCGGAAAACGCCTAAGCGCTTTCGCCGTTGCGCTGGGGAAGCCGGTCGGCGGAGGTCCTGTCGGTGAAAGATTCGGTTTTCAATACGAGAATGCCGCAGTCCGGGAGGCCGCGATGAAGCACAATCTGGAAGAGGCCCTCAAGAACAAGACGGCCATCGTCGGGGTCATCGGGTTGGGGTATGTCGGGCTGCCGTTGATCCATGCTTTCGTTCGAGCTGGCCTGCGGACAATGGGCTTCGACGTCGATCAGGCCAAAGTCGAACGGCTCGCCGCGGGCGAAAGCTACATCAAACATATCGATTCCCGAGCGATCGGCGAATGGCTGAAGCAGGGCCGGTTCGAGCCGACGGCCGACATGAATCGGTTGTCCGAGCCGGACTGTCTGCTGATCTGCGTTCCGACTCCGCTATCGGACAGTCGCGACCCGGACCTCCGGTATGTTGAAGAAACGACGCGATGCATCGCCCGAGTGCTTCGGCCCGGGCAACTGATCATTTTGGAAAGCACGACGTATCCGACCACCACGCGGAGCGTGCTTCTGCCGATTCTGGAAGAAAGCGGGCTGAAAGTCGGGGAAGATTTCTTTTTGGCGTACAGCCCGGAACGCGAGGATCCCGGCAACCCTGACTACTCAGCCGCCGGCATTCCGAAAGTCGTCGGTGGCATCGACCCGGTCAGCGGGCGGCTGGCCGAAATGCTCTACAGCCACGCCATCGTTCAAGTGATCCCCGTCGCGTCGCCGGAAATCGCCGAGGCGTGCAAAATCTTGGAAAACACCTACCGGGCGGTGAACATCGCCCTGGTCAACGAGCTGAAGATGCTCTACGACCGCATGGGGATCGACGTCTGGGAAGTGATCGAGGCGGCCAAGACCAAGCCGTTCGGGTTTCAGGCGTTCTATCCCGGCCCGGGGCTCGGCGGCCACTGCATTCCCATCGATCCTTTCTATCTCACTTGGCTGGCGCGCAAGTACGGGCTGCCCACGCGGTTTATCGAGCTGGCCGGCGAGATCAATTCGCGCATGCCCGAGTACGTGGTCTCGCGGCTGATGGAGTTTTTGAACGAGGTCGGCAAGCCCCTGAAAGGCAGCCGCATCTGCATCTTGGGCATGGCTTACAAGAAGGACGTCGATGATCCACGTGAGAGCCCGTCCTTCGCACTGATGGAGCTTCTGCAGCAGCGAGGCGCGATCGTCAGCTACAACGATCCGTACATTCCCCGCCTGCCGAAGATGAGGCACTTCGCCGTACCTGACTTGACCAGCAGCGAACTGACGCCGGAGTTTCTCGCCTCGCAGGACTGCGTCCTGATCTCGACCAACCACTCCTGCTACGACTACGATTTCATCGTCCGTCACGCGCAGATGGTCCTCGACACGCGCAACGCCACCCGCGAGGTCAGAGAAGGTCGCGAGAAAATCCGCAAGGCGTAAAGCGTGGCAATCGGCCGGCTCAGCCGCTGACCGGCTTGACCCGCTTCAACACGTCCGGTGCCTTTGCCGGCTTGGCCAAAAGCCTTCATCCGCTCGATGCAGACTTGCTTCATGGCTTCGCGAGCCGGTTTCAGGTATTCCCGCGGATCGAACTTCCACGGCTCACACGCGAAGACTTTCCGGATCGCCCCGGTGATCGCCAGCCGGTTGTCCGTGTCGACGTTGATCTTCCGGACGCCGTGTTTGATGGCATCCTGGATTTCCGAGATCGGGACGCCGTAGGTCTCTTTCATGTAGCCGCCGTACATGCGGATGATGTCCAACAGCTCGGCGGGCACGCTGGATGAACCGTGCATGACCAAGTGCGTGTTCGGCAGCCGCTCGTGGATCTCCTTGATGCGATCGATTCGCAGCACTTTGCCTGTCGGCGGCTTGGAGAACTTGTAGGCTCCATGGCTGGTGCCGATCGCCACGGCCAACGCATCGACGCCCGTCTTTTCGACGAACTCGACTGCCTGATCCGGGTCAGTCAGCAACTGATCCTCAGTCAACACCCCCTCGGCCCCGTGGCCGTCTTCTTTTTCGCCGGTGCCCGTCTCGAGCGAACCCAGGCAACCGAGCTCGCCTTCGACCGACACGCCTTTCGCATGCGCCAGCTTCACCACTTCCGAAGTGACGCGTACGTTGTACTCAAAAGACGCCGGCGTTTTGGCGTCCTCTTCCAGCGAGCCATCCATCATGACCGAGGTGAAGCCGTTCTCGATGGCGCTGCGGCACGTCTCGACGCTATTACCGTGATCCTGATGCATGACGATCGGGATGTCCGGATACAGCTCAACCGCCGCCAGCATCAGGTGACGCAGGAAAGCGTCCTGCGAGTACTTGCGGGCCCCGCGCGACGCCTGCACGATCACCGGCGACTCGGTCTCCACCGCTGCCTCCATGATCGCCTGAATCTGCTCCATGTTGTTCACGTTCAGCGCTGCGACGCCGTACCCGTGCTCCGCCGCGTGATCCAAAAGCGGTCGTAGGGGAATCAGTGGCATATCGAGTCACTCCTATTTCTGTTGGAATCAATTGGAATCCTTGTGCAAGGACAACACGGTCCTTTGGGCAACGCCCCGGCGCTTCCGCTGCGGTTTTCGTGTCCGCCCGCGCCGTCCGAAGTCACGTGTTGTCTGCCTCGCGTGCTCTCGCGCGTATGCTAGAGGACGAGAGGCCAAAGCGGAAGCGTGCACCAGGCCGACGTCGCCGGTCCAGCGCCGCGATCTTCTGCCGCTGCGATGACCAGTTTACGGCTTTGGGCTCAGGAACAGGACGGAACAGTCGGAAACAGCGAAGGCCGATTTTCGGGTGGCGAGACAGGCGGCCCACCTCTCCCGATCACACGGTGAGTTTAAGCGGCCGAAGGAAGAGTGTCCTGAACATTCTTCGCCAGACGCAACTTTTTGAGCACCCAGATGACCATGTAGGTAATGTCCAGTTCCCACCATCGGTGGCCGTGCCGTGCTAAACGCTGATAAGCGTGGTGGTTATTGTGCCAGCCTTCCCCGTAACTGAGCAAGGCCACCCACCAGTTGTTCCGCGAGTTGTCCGGGGTCGGATAGTTTCGGTACCCCCAAACATGGGTCGCAGAATTGACCAGCCAAGTGGAGTGATAACAGGCGACCATGCGGGCGCAAAGGCCCCAGAACAGGAAGGACCACCCGGCCTGGAACCAAACCTGACCCACCACGAACAAGAGGATTCCCAATACGACCGGAAACATGATGAAGAATCGGTCGAAGAAGCGATGAATCGGTTCTTTGTAAAGGTCAGGAGCCCAACGTTTGTAAAGAGCCTCCAGCTCTTCACGCGGCTGTCGCGGTTCGAACCAGAGGAAATGCGACCACCAGAAACCGTCGCGGGGCGAGTGGGGATCGCCGTCCATATCGGACCGCACATGATGTTTCCGGTGCGTCGCCACCCAAAACAGCGGACTCCCTTCGGCCGATAACACTCCACAAACCGTGAAGAAATACTTGAGCGGCTTGGCCACGATCAAGCTGCCATGAGTGAGCAGCCGATGGTAGCCCAACGTAACGCCCAGGCAGGCGGTCACCCAGTGAAGCACGAAGAACAGCACGACTGCCTGCCAGGTGATGAACCAAAACGCGGCCACCGCTCCAGCGTGCATCGCAGCCATCCAGACCACGTTGCCCCAGTTCACTCCATGGGGGAAGCGGTCCCGATAGCGTTTCGGCAGAGGCCGATCTTCGTCGGCGACCGGTTGAGGTTTTGTTGTCTGGGAAACTTCTTGGTTTTGGTTCTCGCTGTCGTTTGGATCCGCCCCTTTGGGCGCTTCTTTCACGTCGATCATCTCTCGTCCGTTCCTCCACCACTGACACTCTATCGATCAACTCGCGTGGATTGAAAAGGTC
>JAADHY010000783.1 GCA_013151585.1 Planctomycetota bacterium | reverse complement strand
CCCAACGGAATGCCAGCGGTGTCGTGAAAATGGCAATGTCGCCGGGACGTAGACAATCCATCGCTTTGCGGTAACCGTCGAAACCGATGAACTGGCGGTCCTTCGGAACATCGACTTGTTTGGCAAAACCTTTCTTCAGACGATTCAGGCTTCCTTGCAGCCGATCTTCGAAAACGTCGGCCATAGCGACCAACTTCATCGGGCCTTGGCGAACCCTCAAAGCGTTCGCCACCGCGCCGGTACCGCGGCCGCCGCAACCGATCAAGGCCAATCGCAAGGTGTTGTCTTCCCCGGCGTAAAGCCCGGAGAGGGGCATACCCGCCAAACTCGCGGCCGCCGCCATCCGCCCCGTCATGCCCAAGAACTCCCGTCGAGACGTTCCGCCTTTCCCGTTTGCACTCATGGTTCAACTCCCGTGTTGTCAACGCCTGGAAGCAAGGGTCGGCAAAACTCCCTTCCAAGCACCACCCTCAACTACTTTCTGCCCCAGCCGACAAACAAACCGCGATTATCAGCCTCGCTGGTTGCTATTGCAAGTGCGAGCCTGCCATCCGGGGTGGGACTGGTGGCTGCGCACGATTCACGTTGACCTCCGCATCGTTTCTGTTCGCGACACTGCGGTGGTATGATCGAGTTGCTCGGCCAAGTGCCGTCGGAAAATCCCGCTGCGAGCAAATCGGGTCGTGAAGAAAGCGATCGGCCGGCGCGCAGCATCTCGATGTGCCGACGTTGCTGGTCGGTAACCAACACGGCGGTAGGAAAAGGATAGGAAACCACTCCGCAACCGGCTGAAGCAAGCGTTGAGTGAGAGTGGCGTTGCCGCAAAGCCGACAGTTGGCCACGTTTTTTTTCTTTTGCAGAACGCCTTGGCCGGTGCCGGGACATCCCAGTTGTGAGAGAGGCTCGGGCCCACAACAAAACAGGAAAACGGACGATGATCATTCGGTTGAGAGACGCAAGAGTCGTTCAATTTGCGGGCTTCTTCTTGGTTTTGCTTGGGAACACAGTCGGGGCAGGCGATGTCTCGGATTCTGCCGATTGGGCTGCCGATGTACTCAATCGGTCAAACCTTTCCGGTGGATTGGTGGTTTACGTCGGTGCAGGCGATGCGACCGCGTGGGGCAAACGAGCGGCCGCTTTAGGGGCGGACGCGCGATGCGTGGTCCACGGCCTCTACGCGGACCCGGACGCGATCGAGGCGGCGCGGACGCCGATTCGTGCCGCCGGTCTTTACGGACGCGTCGCTGTTGAACCGTGGACGGGTTCGCGGCTGCCCTACGCCGACGACCTCGTCAGCTTGTTGGTTCTCGATGAGCCAGTGGAGGTGGTTGAAGCTGTCGACGATGCGTCGCGAGTGAAGCGTCGGAGCCCGTCGTCTGCTGCTCCGGCCGGCCTATCAATCGCGAAGCGGGAAGTGCTACGAGTTCTCGCTCCGGACGGCGTGGCTTTGGTCTGGGAAAAAGGTCAATGGCACAGATTGGTCAAAACGCGGCCGGAAACGATCGACGATTGGTCTCATGCCCTCTACGACGCCACTAACAACGCCGTCTCTCGCGATCGCGTCGTCGGGCCGCCGAGGAGGCTGCAATGGATCGCTCGGCCGTTAAACGCCCGCCATCACGAGCATCTGGCAGTGTCCGTGGTTGTATCGGCCGGCGGCCGAATTTTCTACATCATCGACGAAGGCCCCACGGCTTCGCTTTTCTTGCCGCCACAGTGGTCGTTGATTGCTCGGGACGCTTTCAACGGGGTTGTGTTGTGGAAGCGGTCGATCCCGCAGTGGGAGGACCATCTTCGCCCGTTCCGGAGCGGACCGCCGCACATTTCTCGGACGCTGGTCGCCACGGCCGAACGGGTGTACGTCACCTTGGGCCTGCGAACTCCGGTGAGCGTACTGAACCCTGCCACTGGGAAAACTTTCCGCGAATACCCGCAAACGAAAGGCACGGAAGAAATACTCTACCACGACGGGATTCTTTACTTGGCCGTACGACAGGCGGACAATCGGGCGCCCCGTCAAACAGAAGCGGGCCGGGAAACAAAAGCGGCTCACCGGAAAGGGGTGGGTCGGCACAGAAACGAACGGCGACAAGCCCATCAGACCGACGCCGCCCCCAACGGGCCTCGCGGCTTGATGGCTGTGGATGCCAAAACGGGATCGACCCTCTGGCAACTGGACGGAGTCGGCGCGCTGCCCATGTCGCTGGCCGTCGGTGGGAATCGGGTCGTCTACATGACCAATGAGGCCGTCGTCTGCTGTGATGCCCGGACGGGGCAACGACTTTGGAGGAGTCCGCGCGATGTACCCCGGCAACGTCCCGGCTGGTCCGCGCCGACGGTCGTCCTTCAGGACGGCGTCGTGCTGGTCGCCGACCGTTGGCCGAAATTCAAAGACCGAATCGATCCGGTCACCGGCAAACCGATCGCCAACTGGCTGGCTCAAGAAGGCTGGACCGGTGATCTGATAGCGTACGACGCCTCTTCCGGCAAGGTCTTATGGAAAGCCCTTTGCGCGGAAACGTATCATGCGCCGCCCGATGTATTCGTCATCGATGGTTTGGTGTGGGTGGGCCAGAGCCGCTCGCGGACGGGGCCGGACTTCGTAGCCGCACGGGACCTGCACACGGGCGAGATCAAACGCCGTTTGGATACGCACAAGGCATGGGAAACGACCATGCCCCACCACCGATGCTATCGCAACCGGGCGACGGCGCGATATCTGATTACCGGCCGCACGGGCGTCGAGTTTATCGACGTAGCCACCGGCAAAGCCTGTCGACATCATTGGACGCGCGGCACCTGCCAGTTTGGAACTTTGCCGGCCAACGGGCTGCTTTACGTTCCGCCGCACTCATGCGCCTGCTACATCGACGCCAAACTGACGGGTTTCCTAGCGATGGCGCCAGCCGCGACATTGCCGTCGCGGCCAATCGCAGGAGCCGCGACCGATGAAAGCGGCCGGCTGATACGCGGTCCCGCCTTCGGTCATCTCGCAGACCAGCGGCCCACACACTCGGCCCATCCCGGCCAACCGGCGACTCTCAACTCGCGGCCCTCGAATGCTGACTCTCCAATGTCACCCCTCGACTCTCAACGTTCCCGGACTGATTGGCCCACGCATCGTCATGATGCGCTGCGCAGCGGATGCGCACCGCAGAGTGTCCCGGCAGACCTCGGTCGCTTGTGGCAGCGGCGGTTGGACGCTCGACCGACGGCCCCCGTCGTCGCAGAGGGCAGAGTCTTCGTGGCCACGGCGGACACTCACACGGTCCACGCCTTGGACGCGACTACAGGCCGTCCGGTCTGGTCGTTCACGTCGGGGGGCCGGATCGATTCCCCGCCCAGCGTGACG
>JAADHY010000009.1 GCA_013151585.1 Planctomycetota bacterium | reverse complement strand
AAGCCCCATTCCGCGGTCCACTCGACTGTCGATTTCATTGTTCAAACCCGCCGCGCTTTTCCGCTGGTGCCAAGCGCGAACACGCCCGACAATAGCGAACCAGGGCGGAGCCGGGGCGGGACTGGATGCGAATCGTCAGATCCATCAATTCGCGGCCACTCATTTCTTGCTCGGGCGCAGTGTCGTACGTCTCGCCGGTGATGCTCACCAGATACATGGCGGCCGGGTCGATCTGGCGCAACCGAATCTGCCGGCATGCATCGGAAGCGTCGGGACGGCGAAACACGAACACGCAGCCGCGGCCCCAATCCGGCCGGTGAAGCTGGTAAGCGTACCAGTCCTTCTGGCTCGTTGTCAGTTTCATTAGCGGGTAGATGTCGCCCAGGAAGAGCGGCCGAAGCTCTTTGAGTTCTGCGATGCCTTTGCGGACCAGTTCGTCAGGAAACGCTTCGTGCAGTATGCGTTCGTACAGGACTACACTGGAGGTCATCGCGCTGCGAAAGCTGTAAGGACGCATGTCCCACAACGGGCCGGACTGGAACGGGATGTACAACGCCAGACCGGTCACGTGAACCTGATCGGCGCGGGCCATGCGTGGCCAGTACGCTTCACCTTTCAAGCCCTCGCCGATGTCGTTCAGGTCGCTGCGCCAGAGCGGGTACGACAACGAGCAGGTCTCCAGGTCAATCCGCCGTCCGCCGCTGGCGCAGTTGTCGATCGTCAAGCCCGGATTGCGCCGCAACAGATCGGACCACATCCGGTACAGCCCCTCGACGTAGCGTATTTCCGTGATTCCCTGGCGATCGTCGGGATCCTGTTTTCGCCAGAAAGGAAGGGGGTCGATGTTGAAGTCGTTCCGATAGATGTCGACGCCCCACTGTTTGATTCGCTGGTCGAGGAAATTTGTCAGAAACTGGCGTGCTGCGGGACTGCCCAGATTGAACAGCCGGTCGCCGTGTTCATTGACCTTCAGCAGAAACTCCGGGTGCTCGCGGTCGAGCTTTGTGCCAGGGGCGACTCGTTCCGGTTCGAACCAAAGAACAAACTTCATGCCGGCCCTGTGTGCGGCGTCGGCCAGAGGCCGCAAACCACGCGGAAAGTCCTCCGGTCGCGCATACCAGTTCCCCACGTTTCGGTGCCACGGTTGAGGGAACCAATAGGCGTCCATCCAATAGGCTTCGCAGCCCAACCCAGCCGCCTTCTTGATGATGGCCAGTTGGTTCCCTTCTGTCGCCTTTTGGCCGCTGCGGTAGATAGTCGCTGCCGTGTTGTGACACACGGGCGGCACGGCCGGTTGGCCTTCAAGCCGCGGCACATAGTGCTTCAGCATGAGCTGTCGGAACCGGTTGTGTCCCCGGATCATCTCGGCGCCCAGGTACCGCAACAGCACAATCCGAGGCGAGCGCACCGATTCGCCAGGCCGCAAACGGAAACGCGTCTTCTCCATGCCTGCACACGCGCTGAGACGGCCGTCCGGCTCGCGCCCAAACTCCGCGACCCACTGCCCCGACCAGCCGACCGCCAAGACCCACCCGCCGGCCGGCCCAAGGACGTTGAAAAACGGAAAAGCACCGCCACCTGCGCCGTTCGACGACCTGCCGCCCGTCGGCGCGAACGACCGAACCGCGCCCGGTTCCAGCGGCTCGTCGTGCGGCAGAAAGGCTTGGGGCGACCGGGCATCGCCGCTGGACCAGCGTAATAGGATCGACTGGTTCGGCGCGGCCTCGAGCAGTGTCGCATCAAGCGGCAGGAAATCTTCCATGATAGGCGTGTCCACCGAGGCTTCGTTCTTCAAGAAAAAGACCCAGTCGATGGCAGCCGCATCGTCGTAAATGGTGACGTGGCACTCCAGGACGAGGCCTGTCTTCGGGCATTTGTAGCGCACAACGCGTTTCCGGCCCTCGCCGGTTCTCTGCGTTTCTACGGAATAGTCCCAAAGAGGCAGCAGAGCTTCGGACGATCGGCCATCGTACGTAAACGAAAACGGCGCGGTTGTGTGCTTGGTCAACCGGCGCGGGAGCAGGGGGAGCTCATCCAGAAACAGCGTCGAACCGTCCGCCAGTTTTACGGCGGCATCGGCCCACGAGCACTGGTCCCAGCCGCGGCCATTGCCGCCGTCGTCGACGTCCAGGACGAACTCCTTCGCACCCCGCAGCGGCACTTTCGCATGGAGCGGGCCGTCCCGCAGACGCAGCACGCGCGATGAAAAGACACGTTTACCGCCGAGGACGACGTGAAACCTGGCCGAACCGGCCTCCGGGTTGCTCCGCGTGCTTTCATTGTTGTCGATGCCGACTGTCGCGGTGAACTCGACCGCCGGACGGCTCAGCCGCACGCGCAGCGCGGCCGGAGCGTCCATGAAGATGCCGTGCGCGTACTGTTTGTCGCCGAGTCTCAGCGGCGTATCCCACACAGTGCGGCGTCTGAGGACTTTGTGACTTTGGTGCAAAACGACGAGCACATCCTCGCGCGGGGCTGCTACGCGCTGTCTCGCAGCAACTTGCGGCTTGGCAAACGCGGCCGCGGCCCAGCGATGGGCGAGCTCGATCTCGTCGGCCAGCCTTGCTCCGTCCTGCTGCTGTTCGGCTGCGGCGATGTAAACGGCAGGCTGAGCCCAGCAAGCCGCCAGAACCACGCTTGCGATGGCCAGCGCAGCGAGCTTTGGGCCGCCGGGACGTTTTCCGTGGACACAGCACAGGCAGATCATGGTCACATCCTTCTCGCCACAGCGTTCGGCGTTCAGGCTCCCGTTCGGTTCGCTCGGGTTCAGACGCGACTCGTTGTATCACGTCCGTGTCGGCAGAGTCTCCTTTGTCCGCAAACGTGTTTGCATCTGCCTCACGGCCTGCGCGCCGATGTTGCGGGTGTCGGGTTCGCGTCGGCTGCGCGCCCGGTCGGTTTCCAACCGCCCAGTTCACGAAACTGGGCGGCCGCGTTGAGGAAGTGGGCGGTGATCCAGAACACGGTCCAATCTTCGGCGTAGCCGCCACGCAGGGCAAAGAGGTCGTCCACGCGCCCGCGCTGCGCGTAGTTGGTGTGCTGCGGCTGTTCGCCTTGGCTGCCGTAGGGGTCGATCAATTGGCCGCAGCTCCGGAACATGAGCAGGCCAAGCCGCTTCAAACGCTCATCGCCAACAATCTGGCCGAGCCGATACACGTCCGGCGCGATCAGCACACCGAATGCGTCGATGTGCTGGTTCTGCGGTGAGACGACCGTCCAGCCGCGCGTTTTGAACCCGTGATTGCGCAAACGCCCGGCAGGCAGATCGATGTCCCACACGACCAGATAAGTCAGCACGACATCGCAGGCGTGCCGGGCCCAGTCGAGGAAGCGTTGTTGCCGCGTCAGTTCGTAAGCGGCCAAGAAACCTTGAAACGCAGCGTACGCCCCCTCTTTGTCTTCGCAGCGGGCATCAAGCGTCCCGCCCCAATACGGCTCGCGCATGCTGAGATGCCGCCGCGCGTAGTGTTCCGCTCCTTTGATCGCCGCGCGGCGGTACAGGTCGTTGTCGAACAAGACGGCCGCATGGCAGAGCGGCGCGATGAAAAACGCTTCAGCGGTCGAACGGGGCCGCCAGTCGTCACGCAGAAGACGCCGGGCATGAAAGTCGCACGCTTTTCTCAAGAACGCCTCCCAACGCGACGTGTCGTAATCGGCTCTTCGTCCCGCGCGGATCGCTCGTGCGAAGTTCAGCATGCCCTGTCCCTGCGACAACGGCTCGTGCCCGGACCATTTCTTCTCTCGGTAGTTGTACCACGTGTGGAAGCCGCCGCCGTAGAACTCGGCCGTCGAGAGGAAATCGAGCGATTTTTGGACCATCCGCCGGACGGCCGGGTCGTGTAGTTGATCGGCGAGTACCTGCAACGCGTAGCCCGGCGCTGCTGTCTGGCCGCACCAACCGAAAACGAAGAACGGTCGATTCAGCTCGGGTGGATATTTCATGAACCCGGCCGCCTCACCCTCCTCATGCCAGCGGGTTTTGGCGTAGCGATACTTCGCTTCGACGATTTCCTCGAACGTCGGAAAGGCATCCAAATCGGCCGCGGGGCGGAACCAGTCGATCGCGCTCCACAGCGGCCGACGAAACCCCGATCCTTCACTCCGAACCGGATAAACCTCCAGGCGGAACGTTTTTTCGATGACCGTGCCCGGCGGAACGTTCAAATAGGCGTTTTCGTACGGCACAAAGCCGGGCTGCACGGCCTTGATAACGCCTTTGCGCCCGTTCGAGGCGCACGGCCCGGACAGCAGCACCAGCTCGGTGCCGCCGCCGGAGGCGTCCACACCCAGCGACCACCATTGGTCGCGCAGATTGCCGCAGGGAACGGGAGCGGGCAGGCTGTGAAGCGCTGCCCCCCATCGACGCCCGCCGGTGTCGCGCCATTCCAGCGATGCAAACGGTAGCGGGTAGCGGTGCTCTTCGAACATAGCCAGCGGCCACTGGTCTGAAAACACCGGCGTGCGGCCGCTGGTCGCGCCAGACGGATTGCCGTAGTAAATGATGCCTGGCAGCAGCACCTGGCCTTTGCCGTCTGGAGCCGACCAGCGAATGGAGAGCGTCACGTTCTTTGCCGTCGCTTTGCCGTGCCATTCCCATCGTCGGACGCACTCGACGGCCCGTCCGCGTTTGCGGTACGCGTCGCGCAGCCGCCACGCCCCCGATTCCGTCTGCAAGGTTCCCTTCAAGATCGTCCAGGGCCCTTGTCGTTCGACCTGGACCGGGTTGGCATGCCGCCACTGCGCTGGCCAGCTTTCACGCCACTGGGTCGCGATCGACCACAATCCCTCCGTCGGGGAACGCAACACTGGCTTTGCATCGGACAAGATTTCGACCCGCGTCGTGCCGGCTTTGGAAACAACGCGAAAAAGTGTGTCTGGTTTCACGTCCGCCGACACGCAAACCGGAAAAAGCGAGGACACCACAAAGGCGCACGCCGTCAGTCGCTGTCTCATGGGACACCTCGTACCAAACATCTGGGGTTTTACACCGAACCGCCCGAGATCCAAAAAACAGATTCGGTGATGTTTTTTGTCGCCCATCTCGTCGGCCAACGAGTCTGCTCATGGGATTTCGAATCATCGAATCAGCACGCCGCTCCGAACGACAGACGGCCGGTAGGTTGTTCTCAAAGTAACACGGAGCGCTTTTCGTCTGTCCTTCGGTACGTCGCTGAGCTACGCGGAACCAGTCGAGGCACTTCAGGGGCTCCCCACGTTCTGACGCGTGCTTTCGGATTGAGACGCCTCGACGACGGCGCAATATGTGCTTGTATCAGTTTTCGCATCGGGCTGTCCATCCCGTCGTGGTCTCTAAAACCGGACGACCATAATTGTCGACTTGATCGGTACCGGTCCGCTCGCGCAGGATACCCGATGGCGTCACGATCAGGAGCATCGAGATCGTAGCTGTGCGGTGTGGCGCAAAAGATCGGAAAGGCCGGACCGAGCTTCGCACAGATTTTCGGCAGTGCCAGGAGGTAACCGTAAACGCAAAGAATACCTGGCGGCGATGTTTCTCGAAAACAATGATGGCATCGACAGCCGCGGTCGCTACAGCCGCGGCTGCCAGCGGTCACGGAAAAGGGCTCTTGCCGATCGACAAACTGGCCGTGCTCGATGGTAGGCCCCTACGCCCCAAACACTTGCCGCTGTAGCCACCGGTCAGACAAGGGAGCGAGGCGTCTGTGGTTTTTCTACGTTCCGCTTGTGCTGTCGGGACTGGACGCTCCGGAGCTCCATGCAGGGAGCCGGATGAGCGACCGAGTTCGATCGGCGAGTCGCGCAGCCGATTGGGCCCAGGTACTGCCTGGCCAGCGGCTCGCGGACGCAGCACTGCACTCGGTCCTGGACGCCGCCGGCGTCTCCGCCGGAGACACGGTGCTGGTCGCGCCATGCACGTTCATCGCCTCGATGCAAGCAATTCTCATGTGCGGTGCTCTACAATTTTGCGTGGGCGCGGCCCTCGACACTTTCCAGAAGACCCGGATAAGATCAAACGGCTCATCAGCGGCTCGACGCGTGCAGCGAAGCCGGTCTGCCTTTACGGCTTTGGGTATCTGAAAGAGCGCTTCCGGGTGCCCCGTGCCGTGCGTTTCTCCGAGCGTGCCGCCGGTTCCCGCCGCACAAAGAAAAACCGGGCGCCGCGTCCTAAAAGGACGGCGCCCGGTCAGAGGCGGGAGGAGGCTGAATGCCTTGTGGTCCTGAAGGGCTGAGGGGCCTTGGGAAATTCCAGTCCCGTTTCGCGTCAATCTTCGTTCTTCACGTCGTCCGGCGCGTCCAACTCATACTTTTCCCGGATCTCTTCACTGGGAGGATTCAAAGGCCGCACCACGCGGAACCCGACATGCCAAGCGTCGGTGTGGTACCAAATGCTTTGAGGAATCTGCGGGTCTTGCATCTTCCATTCCGGCGTGGAATGATGACGGGCTGCGCTGCGACAGCCTTCCGGATCGTCGTCCCACGACCCGCCTCGCACCACACGCGGGTAGAGGGTCTTCGGCACGTTCAGGACTTCGTAGATCGTGTGGACTTTCCCGTCGGCGAATTTCTTGTAGTGTTCCGGATCGTATTGATCCAAAACCCACTCCGAGACGTTTCCGTGCATATCGTACAAGCCCCAAGGATTGGGCTTTTTCTTTCCGACCGGATGGTACTTGTCCTCGCTGTTGTCGAAGTACCATCCGTACTGGTCCAGGTCCGCCGGATCATCGCCGAACGAGTAAGCGGTATCTGTCCCGGCCCGGCAAGCCCATTCCCATTCGGCTTCGGTTGGCAAGCGGTAGTAACGTCCTGTTTTGGCCGAAAGCCATTTGCAATACATTTTTGCAGCCAATTGGGTCATGCACACGGCCGGATAGCCATCGTGGCCCATTCCGAAAGTCATGTCGGTGTAGGGTTTGGTCGGGCGGGTGATGGCGTCAGCCAGCTTGTCCCGCTCGGTGGGAGCGATTTTCAGGAGCTTGCGGCGTTGGATATCCAGGCCGAAGCTCCAAATGTCGTACTCGTCCCACGTGACCTCGCACTTGCCCATCCAGAACGGCTCGATCCGGACCTTGATCTGTGGCGTTTCGTCGTCTTTGTGGCTGGGGGCCGAGTCCGGGCTGCCCATGACCAGGATCCCGCCCTTGATGGGGACCATGTCGAAGGTAACGTCTGTTCCCGAGATGACTTCCTTGTAGGGCTTCATCTCGGACTCGCTCGTCGCCTCGGCGTCCGGGACCGATTGGGCTTTCGCTGCCGATCCGGGAATCAGCAGCCAAAGGGCCGTCACCAGTCCCATTGCAACGCAAGCTTGAACGATTCGTCCCGTTGGCACTACCCTGAAGGCGCTGTTTCTGCACATACCGCTTCGATCGCTCCTTGCTGTTTGGGGGAACCCTGAAATGCTGACACCGGTGTGGGCCGCACTTGGGGGGACGCTGTTGGCGACGACAGGTTGGGCGGACTCGCCGCCGAAGCGCTATCAGTTTGCCCAAATTCACATGGGCGTGCCCGTGCAGATCACATTATATGCGGCGGACGAGCAGACCGCAAACCAGGCGGCGCGGGCCGCCTGGGCCCGGGTCGCCGAATTAGACCGCATCCTCAGCGATTATCGATCCGACAGCGAACTGCTCCGACTCTGCCGGACCTCCGGCCCGGGGCACCCGGTAAAGGTGAGTCGCGAGCTGCTGTTCGTTATCGAACAGTCTGTCCGGCTATCGAGACGCTCGGGCGGGGCTTTTGACATCACAGTCGGCCCGCTGGTCCGACTGTGGCGGCGGGCTCGCCGCCGGAAAGAGCGGCCGAGCGAACAGCGTCTGGCGGACGCTCTCCGAGCCGTCGGCTACGAAGCGATCCGGATTGACCGGGACGCCAATACGATTGAACTCCTTAAGCCAAATATGCGTCTAGACTTAGGGGGAGTCGCCAAGGGTTACGTGACCGACGAGGCCCTGAAAGTGTTGCGTCGGCACGGTTGTCCTCGGGCGCTGATCGACGCTGGCGGCGACATCGTCGTGGGCGCTCCGCCACCGGGACGGGCTGCGTGGCGGATCGAGGTAGCTGATCCCCCGTTCGCCGAGGCATCCGGCGAGCGCCGCAACGCTCCAACCGGGCCGCCTCGCGCTCCCGGCCGGACTGGGAGTGAGCCCCAGTCGCCTTCCCGGCCGCGCATCCTGATGCTCAAAGACGCGGCCGTGGCGACCTCGGGCGATACGTACCAGTTCGTCGAGATTGAGGGCGTGCGCTACTCGCACATCATCGACCCGCGAACCGGCGAACCCCTCACCACGCGGTGCAGTGTCACGGTGGTCGCGCCCGATGGCCTCACCGCCGACGGTTTGGCATCGGCCGTCAGCGTCTTGGGGCCGGAAAAAGGAATGGAATTGATCGAGGCGACGCCCAACACAGCGGCGTACCTCGTCTGGCAGGCCCCGACAGGCCGCGTGTACCGACGGCAATCGCGCCGATTCGCCGACTACCTTTGGAGGACGAAGCCGAGCGCCAACCCAGGTTCGTTGGCGGCCGAACCGTCGTGTTCGCACGCGGCGGAGTGAACTGGGGAAAGCTGCCCGGCGGCTCGAAGGAGAGCGAGAATGCGTTTAGGTCTTTTCGGCGGCTCATTCGATCCCGTGCATTACGGGCATCTGGTTTTGGCCGAGCAGTGTCGAGAGCAATGCCGCTTAGACGAAGTTTGGTTCGTCCCGACGCGGAATCCGCCGCACAAGCGGGACCGATCGCTGACGCCCGCCAAAGAGCGAGTGGAAATGCTAGAGCTGGCTGTGGCCGGCTATCCGGTCTTCCAGATCAGCCGGATCGAATTGGACCGAGAAGGGCTGACCTACACGGTCGATACGCTCCAGCAGCTCCACGACGAGATGCCGGAGCGTGAGCTGTTTTTCCTGATCGGAGCCGATTCGCTGGTGGATTTACCCTATTGGCGGCAGCCGCAGCGAATCGGGGAACTCGCAACCATTGTGGCCGTCAACCGGGGGGATCGCCCGCTGCCGAGTCCGGCGGACTTGAAGCAAATGCTCGGGCCGGACCTTGCAGCGCGCGTCCAACTGACCACGATGCCCGGCATCGACCTGTCTTCGACGGACATCCGCCGTCGCGTTCGTGAGGGCCGGTCGATTCGGTTTCTAGTCCCGCGGGCGGTGGAAGTCTACATCGCGGAGGAGGGCTTGTATCGTGAAACCGGATGAGTGCGGCTGATCTCAATAAATGTACGTCTGGCTGTAGCCTTCCAGCATCGTCTCCGTGGCCTTCTCGATGGCTTTCCGCCATTGTCCGGCGAGCTCTTCCGTCCATTCGTCTCCGTGAAATTCGGCCATCGTCGCCAGCAGGCAATCGCGGAACGGAGCGTAAAGTTCCACGGGGATGCCCCAGTTTCGGTGGCGGGTGCCCAGCACTTTCAGATAGTGTTCCGTCGCCTGATACTCGTGCTCGTAGTGATCTTCGATGATGGCCAAAGCGATGGTGAGAAAATTCGCTTGCTTGGTCATGTCGACATCAGCGAAATACTGTCGAGCTTCGGGGTGCTTTTCCAGAAACCGTTTGTAGAATAGGTCGCACATCACTCGCTTGTCGCTCAGAATCGCTTCGACGCTTTCGCTGATGTCCATTTTTTCTGTCTCCTCATTCCGCCCGTTCTGCTCCGATCGTGCCACCCGCGTTCCGAAACCGGTTCGCCCCGTCCCTCCACAGCACATTCTCGGCATCACCGCACCGGCGGATCAGGCGCCCTTTGAACGCACCGATCCAGACGTCGCTGAGTTTACTCTTTCCGGACCTCTCGGACTAGCCCGGATCGTAGGGCGGTTCGCCTCGGCGACTCGGTTATGAAACTCGCTGGCTGCGGTTTCTGCGTCGTGCGACAGACGTCGATTCCCGTCTGCTCGTGCAACGCCTTCCCGAACAGCTCCACGGTGCAGGTCGGTCGGCCAGCCCGGGCAGACCCTCCCGCAGGAAGCGCTTCGCCACGTGGCAGACCTGCGAGCGAGACGTCCCCAAACTGCACGCGATGACGGTCGTCGATTCGCCGCGAACCAAGTTTTCAATGATTTTGCATCGGCCGCGACCGTTCGCGCCGGATGCCCGCTGAGCGTCGTCCTGTCGCTGTCTGTGTGCCGACCCGCGGTAACCTCCGGTGAACCTTTTCCACCCGCTGGGGCCAATTGGTACGGTTTTTTTCCGTCGATGGGACGCCTCCTTGAAGATGTCCGTTCCTTTCGCCATCTTCAAATCCCTGAGGAGTCCCACTTTACGTTATGTATCAGAATCACGAAGAGGGATTTAGGCTCTCTGTGAATCCTTACTTCCGCGTCCAGAAAGCCCATCAGCGGACGATCGTTGTGGGCGACATCCACGGCTGTTTCGACGAGCTGCAGCAATTGCTGAAACAGGTCGCCTTCAGCCCTGGCAGCCTCGGTGACGTGCTGGTCTGCGTCGGCGATCTGGTGGATCGGGGCCCGGCTTCGTGGGCGGTCGCTGAATTTTTCCGTGACACGCCGAACGCGTACAGCGTTTTGGGCAACCACGAACGGCGCCTGGCGGGAACCGTGCGCGGAACGTCGCAGCCGGCCTGGAGCCAGCTTCAGACGTTGTCGCGGATTCCGTCATCTGCCTGGACGGCGTGGGCCGAGTACTTGGGCGGTTTGCCGGCGGTCATCGAGACCGATCATGCGGTCATCACTCATGCCCGGCTGGATCCGGCTTTACCCCTGGACAGGCAAGATCCATATCACACGTGCGCGGTGGGCGGAGCCGGTGTGGTCATCCAGCGCGATCAGAATGACGTTCCGCTTTGGTTCTACGAACTGAATCTGCCCAAACCCATTTGCATCGGACACGTGGGCTACGCCCGCGTCGAGCTTGTGCCGGGGCGACTGTTCGCGCTGGACGGCCGGGCCGTTCGCGGCGGCGAGCTTCTGGCCGTGGTTTTTCCTGAAAACACCATCGTGTCGGTGAAGGCTGCCAAGAACTACTACGCCGAGGCTCGGGCTCGATGGCGCGATGAGGAATGGGCCGCGCGACGCCGTCTCAGACAATGGCGCGCG
>JAADHY010000477.1:14867-18718 GCA_013151585.1 Planctomycetota bacterium | reverse complement strand
CTGGGGCAGAGCGTCGAGGTCCGGAAGCGGCGGAGCTCGACGGGTGACTTCGGTTGTGCTTGCGGGCGACGGCAGATGGGCGAGCCGGTCGGGAATGGGTTGATGTCCGCGGGGAGTAGGCGACGGCAAGTCCTTTTCGGAGAGATCCGATGGCGGTTCGCTGGTGGCCAGCGCGGTGGTGGGCGCCAGCTCGGCCCCTACATCCGGTGTCCGCTCGTTCGAACCGAGGTCCGCCGTCTGCTTGAGCATTTCGTCTGTCGCTCCCCCTGGCGTTGCCTCCACCGGCGTGACTCCGTCTTTGATCACACGGACGGGCTCAGGGGCAAAGGGATCCGGAGGCTGGCCGGCGTCGCCATCGTGGGGGACGGGTTCGACCGCGGAGATGGAGACCTGCGAAAGCGTCGTCGGTTGCTGGTGTGACCGGTGCTGAGTCGTTTCCGGCCACAAAGTCAAAGAAAAAAGCAGCACCACCCCCGCGGCTCCCAACAACGCGGGGACCAGCCAGATGGCGTGAAAGGCCAGCGAAATGTTTGCTTCCTGCTGACTGTTTTCCGGACCATCGGCGGAGCCGGACGGAGTCAATCTCTGCCAGAGCGCCGCCCAACCGCGACGGGCGCTCCGCCGACATCGGTGCCAAATACGACCGGTCTGCACCCGGGTTGCTCGCCCCACGACCGCCAGCCGTGACGCCGGCCGTGCCGCCCACCATCGCCGAAACCGGCCGCGTCGTCGCCTCGCTTCATCACGCTCCGTCTGAGTACGCCCTGCTTGCACCAGATCATCTCCTTCCGTGGACCTGCAGTCCCCGAAGCACGAGGATTGGCGATCCTGATCGTTGCTGGACCATGCGGACCGCGTCCGGGGGATTTGGGGCGCACGACGCACTTTGTGATTTCGACATCCGGCCGCAGGGGACCGGTCCCCTCTCCCGCGTGCGGGAAGACGGTGGCTCGCGTAGCGAGCCGGGTGAGTGCTCTCCGATCGTTGTCAAACAGAGAAAGCGGAAGGCGCTAGCCTCCGGCGCGCAGCGCTGGGTCATTGGGACCGCACGCTAGCACGTTGCGTTCACTCACTCCGTCGGGGTAGCCCGGGTTGAGCGGAACGCCTCCCGAGACCTCTGCGCCAACTCGAGCCATTGTGCCCCCTGATCCGCCCTTCGGGCACCTTCTGCACCCGGACGGGGGGAGAAGGGACTTCGTTTCGCACGCTGATTTCCGAGTGTGGCCGTGCAGCCATGCAAACCCCGTCGTGCGCCCGGGGATTTGTACCAAATCAGCGGGAGTATCAGAAGAGGAATCGTGACAAGTCGCTCAGACCGGCCACCCTCGCCCGAAAGGATGCGAGGCCGGACGATTGGTTGGGGCTAGCGAATCCAGCCGCCGCCGAGAACCTGGTCGCCATCGTACAAGACAACGGCCTGTCCCGGAGCCACGCCGTATTGCGGTTCGTCGAACTCGACCCGCAAGCGATCTTTATCGATCAACGTAGCTTGAGCCGGGGCCGCTCGGTGCAAATAGCGGATTTGAGCGAGGCAGCGGAATGAATCGGGCAGGCTTTCGACCAACCAATTCAGCCGATCGGCTTCCAGGTCACGACGCCCCAGCTCTTCGTGCGTTCCAATCACGACGCGCTTAGTCGCCGCGTCGATGGCCACGACGAACCGCGGGCTGCCCAACGCGACACCCAAGCCCCGACGCTGGCCGATCGTGAAGCGTTCGTAACCGTCGTGATGCCCGACGACCCGCCCGGCCGTGTCGACGATTTCGCCCGCCGTGTCTCGCCGTCCGCGATGCCGCTCGATAAAGGCTGCGTAATTCTGTCCGGGAATGAAGCAAATCTCTTGGCTGTCCGGCTTGTCGGCGACACGAAAGCCGGCTTGCCGAGCCAGCTCGCGAATCTGCGACTTGGTGTACCCTCCCACCGGGAACAAGAGCCGCGGCAGCAATTCCCGACGGATGCCGAAGAGCACGTACGATTGATCTTTCGCGCGATCGCGGCCGCGGAACAGAGCTGGCCGGCGGGCTCCGCTCGCGGCGGTAGGCTCGTCGGAGCCGTTTGCGGGTCGCAACTGAGCATAATGTCCGGTCGCGATCCGTTCGGCGCCTACTTGTCGTGCGAACTCCCACAACTTGCCGAACTTCAACCAGTTGTTGCACAAGATGCAGGGGTTGGGCGTGCGGCCGGCGAGGTATTCGTCGGCGAAGTAGTCCAGAATCGGAGCAAAGGCCTCTTCAAAATTGAGTGCGTGGAAGGGGATGTCCAGTTGATCGGCCACGCGGCGGGCGTCGGCCGCGTCGGCGGCGCTGCAACATCCTTGCTTGAGGCGGGAGGCGGAGCTAGCGGCCGGATTCCGAACGGCGCAGACCGTCTCCTCGGTGACTCCGGACCGCATAAACAGCCCGATCACCTCATAGCCTTGCTGTTTGAGCAGATAAGCGGCTACCGAACTATCGACGCCGCCGCTCATGGCGACCACAACACGCACGGCATCCTACTCCCATCGCTGATCAGCCAACCCGCCCTACCACAGGAATTGTACCGCTCAGCGTGTGGCCGTGGGAGCCGGGCGGTCCGCTCAAAAGACTTGGCCCGGCCGCGTGGACGGCTCTTGGCCGTCGTTGTCGCGGGGTCGCGCGGCGCTGGTCGAAGCGGATGGGTGGGATTCCTGTCATTCAGCCGAGCGGGTTTTGCCCGACGAGACCGGCCGGATCAAGCCCAGCTCGAGCATGGCCTGAACCGTTTTCTTGGCCAGGGGGCCGGCGGCGCGACCGCCGGAACCTCCGTGTTCCAGGACCACCGCGAAGGCGTAGCGCGGCTCCTCGGCCGGCACGTAGCCCGCAAACCAAGCATGGTCCGGGCCGCTGCGGCCGGTTTCGGCCGTGCCGGTTTTTCCCGCAATGGGGACCTCTTTCAAATAGACAGTTCGATGTCCGGTGCCGCGGCGGGACGCGACGACCCGCTGGAGCCCTTCGCGCACGCGCGCCAGCGTTGTCTGGGAAAGGCCTCGAATCGGAATCGGCTCGGGCACCGGCGGCAATTCGGATGCGCCATCTCGCGAACCCAGAATGCGCCGAACCACGTGTGGCGTCACCAAGCGACCGCCGTTGGCGACAGCGGCCATCATGCGGGCGATCTGAAGCGGCGTGACGGTCAAACGCGACTGCCCGATGGCCAGGCCGAGCGTGTCGCCCGGATACCACCGCTCGTGTTTGGCCGGCAGAATGCGCGCCGGCCGAGGTGTTGAGGTTTGCCGTGTCGCTATCGAAGGGGGAAAAGACGGCGTGAGCCAGCGGGCCGGTCGAATCGGTGCGGCCGCGTGTTGGCGGGCGCGGCAGGTGTCCGGGCTTTTCGTTCGGCAAGTCGATTCCCGTCGGCCGGCCAAATCCGAACCGCTCGGCCCACCGCACAATGGGATCGGCTCCCATGGCTCGAGCTGCCGTGAAAAAGTACACGTTGCAAGACCGGCAAATGGCGTCGGACAAGGCGACCTCGCCGTGTCCTCGCCCATAACGGCGGAAAATCAGACACCGATATCGGTCAGGACGGTCCAAGTAACCGCGGCAAAAGACCGGGCGATCCGGGTCGATCCGGCCACTTTCCAAGGCGGCAATGGCGGTGAGCGTTTTGAAGACCGAGCCCGGCGGCAGTTGCAAATGCGTCACCCGGGGAAAGAACGGCCGCCGCGGATCGGACGCCAACCGAGCCCACGCGGCCGGATCCGGGGCATTCATCCCGTTCAGGTCGAAGCGGGGCGAATCGGCCGCCGCCACCAATTCTCCGGTCCGCACATCCAACACGATGACGCATCCGCCGGTAATCTTGTTCCGCGTGCCTCCGGAGCGGACGCCGAC
>JAADHY010000477.1:0-14856 GCA_013151585.1 Planctomycetota bacterium | reverse complement strand
CCAAAATCTGCTCGACCCGCCGCTGCAATTCCAGGTTCAGCGTGAGCTCAACGTCGTAGCCCGTCCTCGCATTGCGAAGCGTTTCGGTGTGGACAATCTCTCCGCGGCGGTCTTTCAACAATTTGCGGACGCCGCGAACGCCTCGCAGCCACCGCTCGTATGCCCGTTCGACCCCCGTTCGTCCGACCAAGTCATCTGGTTCGTACGCATAAGGATCGTTGGAAGCGGACGGGAGCAGGCGGTCGGCCCGCAACGCGCCCGCCCGGATCCGATTGCCTATCACGTGGGCGGCCAGGTCGCGCTGCGGATAAACTCGCCGGTAAGTGACTCGACAGCGTGCTCCGGGAAAGAGTTCCGGATGCGTTTCGATCTCGGCGGCTGCTTCCAGCGGTACGTCGCGGGCGACAATATGATAGGCAAGCTCTTCCTGAACAATGATTGGATCATGGGCGGGGCGTTCCGGCGGAGTCGTCAGAGCTTCGACGATCGTCCGCCAGACCCGACGCCACCAGGGCCGCGACTCGGCTGGGGTGTCTTGTTCGCGATTGGCTGAGCCGTCCGCGGGTCCGCTGTCTCCGGCGTGCGCCAAGTCGCTGTTGGCGTCGCCTTGCCGAGCACTCCAGCCGGGTCGTTTCCGCCGCCGCCGCTCTTCCACCGTCTCGGCGATTCGCTCGACACGCCGCTGGATCGACCGACGTTGCCGCCGAAGCCGTTCCGGCGTTTGGCCAAGAACGGCCGCCAGCCGCTCCCACATGGCCCGTCGCAAAGCCAGCACGCGTTGCTCTTCCAGCCGCACACGGGCGCGGTCGCGGCGTTCCGGACCGCTGAGTCGCGACAGGGCTTGATGCCGGAGCCACGCCCGGTCGGCCGGCTCTTCGATCCAGCGGTAGTGAACGAGCACGTCAAACCGTTGCACGTCCTCGGCTAATACCGTGCCGTCGGACGCGACAATGCGGCCGTTGCTGCTCGGCAACGACTCGTGGACTTCTGCAAGCGGCTCTTTCGACAGCGTGAACCGATCCCGTGCTACGACCTGCAGGAAAACGAGCCGGCCGGATATCGCGCCGAGCGGGATCAACAAGAGCACAAACAGCCATGCCAGCCGGAAACCGGGATGGCGATCCATGTCCCACGAGCGCGCACCCGTCTGGATCGAATCGGTTGCGTCGAACAAACTGACGGGACGGTTCAGCATGGCGTTTGGCGTGAGCAGAGCTTTGTCATTGAATCTTACAGTTGAAAACACGAGTCCTTGAGGGCAGGCCGTTCGGCCTCTCGTCTCTTAAGCCTTCCCTCACGGTGTCAGCATCTTCCACTGATTGGTCAGGGTTTGTGGGGTCTCAGCAGCGAGGGTTCCCGAGGCGCGCAGGCGGCGTACGGGATACGTCAAAAGCGAAACCGCCAGTCCGAACAAAACCGTGTACAGCGCGTCTCCGAAGACATGGAAACATACGACGATCAACGCGTCGCTCGATTCCGTGGTTTCCCAGCGAATCCAGGTCCATGTCATCATCGTGCCGACAATGAACAGACTGCGTCCGATCCACGCCGACGAGACTTCTTCCGCCGGCCGCCTCGCCCGACTTCGCTGAACGATCCATGCGCCGATCGCGGCAACGATCATGGCCGGCCCCAGCGGACCCGGCGAGAGACAATCGGCGAGCAGACCGCCGGCGGAAGCCCAAAAGACCGCTCGGGGTCCCTCCGCCGCAAACGCCACGAACGCGATAACAGCCCATAGGAAATCCGGACGAGCACCGCCCAGAGCGAGATCATCACGCAGCGCGAGCTGAGCCACCGCCGCCGCGTACATCATGACGAGAAGCAGTACAGGATGAGGGTGTTTCATCGCGTTCGGGCCATCTGGATTCACGACAAAGAGCCTGTTTCAGAACTAAGGGCGGCCAGGCTCCGACCGCGCCGGTGCCAAATCTCGCGTTTCCGGCATATTCCAACTCAGCGGAGGCTTGGCCGCCGGGGCTCCGTCCACTCGCTGGTGGGCCAGATAGGTTGTCAATGTTCTCTTTTCATCACAAATCGAGCTCACTCTGTCTGTTGCTTCGCGCGGTCGGGGTTCAGCCGTTTGCGCAGGACGCTGACGGTGTGCAACTCGTCAAGCGTCACGGCGGGCTTGACGAGAATGTCCCAATGGGGTTGGCCCGGCGGCAATTCGGTTCTGACGACCGTCCCGTAAAACATCGGATAAGGGAAAGCGCCGTCACGGTCGGCCGTGAAAACCAAATCGCCCACCTGAACCGGCTCGGTGCGGCTGACGAGCGTCAAGCGGCAAAGGCCCGTGCCGGTGCCTTCCAAAAGACCGCGTGCACCGAAGACCAACTCTTCGGTCTGCTCGGGCGGCGGTCGTGGTGTGTCGTGGAAGGCTGCCAGCTCGATTTGCGAAGACGTTCGACGGGCCAGTTGGGCGTACCCGCGGTACTGCTTGTCGGTCACCGGCTGGATCAAGCTTACCCACCGTCCTGCCTTTACAATCCGTCCGACGACGCAGCGTCCTGCGTAGACGGGCAGCCCGGGCGCCATCCGCACGTCAGTTCCTTGATCGATAGCGGGAAGCGGTTCAAGGAGCAAAGCCTGATCGCGAGCGCCGTCGTTTTGGCCCAGGCCGATCAGTTGGCCCGATTGCAACAGCCGCGAAGTGCCGGGGCCGAGAATCCGGGCTTCCACGAGGTCCGCCAGGACGAGCGGAGCACTGGGTTGCGTTTCGGTCGGAGGGGAGCCGGCCTGGCGAGACCGGTCGGCTTGCTCGCGCACCACGACGAGCCGGGCGGCGAGCCGTTGAGCTTCAATGCGCCATCGATCTCGTTCGGCCTGTACCCGACGGAGCCGCTCGGCCAGCTCAGCCGACCGGCTCCACATCGGCGGGATAGCCGCGACGGCTCGCTTGACCTGCTGCAGAGCGGCCGCCGCCGGCCCGATGGCATCACGGACGGCTGCACGCAGCGTCTCCGTCCGTCGCGGCGGAGCCCACCACAACGCTGCCGCCACACCACAACAGACCACGGCAGCCAAGTGAAGCTTCATCGTTCCTCAAGTTGTGCTGCGTTGGCCGATGGGAAAGACGAGGCAGAAACGCCAACCGCCAGTCACAAATCCGCCTCACCCGAGTCCAGGCTGTCCCGCCACTGCGACAGGTGCTCCAGGCAGATGGCTGTGCCGCGTGCGACGGTCGTCAACGGCTCATCCGCCACGCGGACCGGTATGCCCAGTTGCTCGTTCAGGAACAAGTCCAAACCGCGTAGCAAGGCTCCGCCGCCGGTTAGCACCAGTCCGGTATCAACGATGTCGGCCACCAATTCCGGCTTGCACTGTTCGATGACGCTCTTGATGCAATTGAGAATCGCTTCAAGCGGTTCGCGCAGTGCTTCGCGGATTTCTTCGCTGGTGACGATCGCTTTGCGCGGTACGCCGCTGATCGTGTCCAGACCACGGACCTCAGTCGTTAGCTCCTGCTCCAGCGGATAGGCGCTGCCGATCTCGATCTTGATCTTCTCCGCCGTCTGGGTCCCAATGCGCAGCGAGAAATGCTGCTTCATGTACTCGACAATCGCCTCGTCCAGCTCGTCGCCGGCCACGCGGGTCGAGCGGCCGACGACGACGTCCGCCAGGCTGAAGATGGCCACTTCCGTTGTGCCGCCGCCGATATCGCAGACCATGCTGGCCATCGGCTCGGAGATCGGCAGTCCGGCGCCGATCCCCGCCGCCTTCGCCTCTTCCATCAGATAGACCCGGCCCGCCCCCGCTCGTTCCGCACTATTGAAAACTGCCCGCTTTTCGACCGGCGTGATTCCGCCAGGTACGGCGATCACCACACGAGGTCGCAGCCCGCGCCGCTGACGAATCGCTTTCTGTAGGAAATAGCGAAGCATCGCTTCGCACAACTCAAAGTCCGTGATCACACCATCTTGCAGCGGACGCACGGCCGTGATCGAATCAGGCGTGCGTCCCAACATCTGCTTGGCCAGCTTGCCGACGGCCGTGCCTTTACCCAAAACGCGACGCGTCCCTTTCTGCAATGCCACAACCGAAGGCTCGTCCAACACGATCCCCATCCCTTGGATGGCCACCAGTGTGTTGGCCGTTCCCAGGTCGATGGCTACATCCGGACAGAGCCACTGGCGCAAACGACGAAACATGCCCGATGATGCCTTCGCTTGAGAGAGAGTCCATGGCAGCTCGGCGGCCGGCCAGCCCCGTCCGAGCGACGGAGCTTGGCGGCGGGGACCGAGCGATGGCCTTTCGGTTGGCGGGTGTCCCGCGTCAAAGGGTCGGTTTTGTATCCGGATTGCCGAATTGCTGCAAGACGGATCGGGTTGACACCGATCCGATGGAGACCTAAATTACCGCCCCTGCCACGGCCGGATGTCTCTCTTCTTTAGCGAATGGAGTCGCTCATGTCTGAGAATCAAGCCCGGCGGATTGCCGCGGAATCTCCGCAGCCGGATGGTGTTCCTTTCGTCGACCTCTCGTTCCAGTACGCTCCGCTGAACGACGAGCTCCGGCAAGCCGCCGACCGCGTGTTCGCCTCGCAGGCTTTCATCTTGGGACAGGAGGTCGAGACCTTCGAAGAGCACGTGGCCGAGTATTGCGATTCGCGATTCGCCGTCGGGTGCGCGTCAGGCAGCGATGCTCTGCTCCTGTCGCTGATGGCGCTGGACATCGGCCCTGGGGACGAAGTCATTACGACGCCCTTCTCGTTTTTCGCTACCGCCAGTTGCATCGCGCGCACGGGAGCCCGGCCGGTCTTTGTCGACATCGACCCGGCCAGCTTCAACCTCGATCCGGCCAAAGTGGAAGACGCCGTCACAACGCGAACGCGCGCCATTTTGCCCGTGCATTTGTTCGGCCAATGCGCCGAGATGGAACCGCTTTGGCGGTTGGCCGTGAGAAACGGTTTGGCGATCATCGAAGACGCCTGCCAGGCTATCGGAGCAGAATACCGCGGCCGCCGGGCTGGCGTGTTGGGAACGCTGGGTTGCTTCAGCTTCTTCCCGACTAAGAACCTCGGCGGAGCGGGCGACGGCGGCATCATCACCACGGACGACGCCGAGCTGGCCGATCGGCTGCGTCGGCTCCGAATGCACGGCGATGCCGGCGGCTATCGGCATGTCGAGGTCGGAATCAACAGCCGGCTGGACGCGCTGCAGGCGGCCGTTTTGGACGTGAAGCTGCGGCATTTGGAATCGTGGACGGCGAGCCGCCAGCAAAACGCCCGACGGTATGGCGAGTTATTCCGCCAGTACGAGCTCTTGGACGTCGTCGAGCTGCCGGCGGTCAAGCCGGAACGTCGGCACGTCTTTAACCAGTACTGTATTCGGGTCAAAGGCAGCCGCCGGGACATGCTGCTGGCGGAGCTGCGGCAGCGTCGGATCGGCTGCACGGTCTATTATCCCGCGCCGCTTCATCTCCAAGAATGCTTCCGCGACCTTGGCTACCGGCCCGGCGATCTGCCCGAAGCGGAAGCAGCGGCGGCGGACATTCTGGCGCTGCCCATCTTCCCGGGTTTACGTCCCGAGCAACAGGAAGCCGTGGTCCGGGCGATCGCCGAAATCCTGCGAGGCCAAGATCGCCGGACTCGGCCGGTTCGTCGCGCCGCGTGACGTGGCCGAGCATCGCCCGCGGGACCGCTGGGCTTCCCGCCGCCGAATGTGTTGCGTGGTCGACCGGCCCCGGATCAGACCGTCCCTCCCTCAACCCGCCCTCAGGCGGATGGTTGCCCGGGTATGATTGCGCGGACCGGATTCAGCATTCCGCGCGCGACACAGAGGCGACAGGTTTCGCTCCGCGTAGCCGGGGCATGGCGCTGGCCTTGAAATGTCGGCTGCGACCTACGAATTCTCAAGCTCCGATCGGCGTCCCGATGGCTGGTCAAGGCCCTTTTATGCTTCAAAGTTTACCCGACCGGCGCAGAGGGCTTGTTTTCCACGAGAAACCGGGCCGAGGCGGCGATTTCCAGCACGTTTCGGCGGCCCAAGTTGTACATTCTTCATGAGGTGGTTTCACGGGAAGCGAGGTATGCGCTCTCCGCGTGCTCGCGTCCTGTCGGACACCGGCTGAATGGAATGCTCGGAACCTCGCTCCGGACGTCCCCCCTTGCGACTTCCGTCCGCTTGATCCCGCGCCGAACGCAAAATGGTTATGACGAGGACGACCCTCATGACACGCAGAATTCGCCGTGGACTTTCGGCCTGGGGCTGGCTGGCGATGGTCAGCCAATTGGTGGCCGTGCAGTGCACGGCTGTGGCTCTCGCTGCGCCGAAGGCCAAAGCTCCCGATAGCCGCGGCCGAGCCACGGCCGTCGCGCTCAACTATTGTCGCGCAGCCTTTCATCGCATCCGCAAATATCAGTCGAAGCGCGTGCTGCTGGAAGAGCAGCAGAAGATTCTGAACAATCTGGACTTGAACGGGATCGACGACGAAGAAGTCATCCGGCTCTACTCGGCCGTGCTCGACGAAATCGGCGACATCCAAATCGCCGAGCGAGAACAGAAGTTCTTCAAGGACCAGTTCCGAAGGACCTTGAACCGTCGGCTCACACTAAGCGTCTTCCTGGCGGCCGGACAGGTCGCCACAGGCCAGTTCGTCTCGGCCGTGCGTACCGGTGTCAACAGTTGGTGGGACTACCGCGACCTGGGACTTCGGCGGGACCTGGATGTGTGGAAGGTCGAACGGCAACGGATCATGGCGTTGGTCGACAAGTCATCGGCTTTTCTCGACACGTTCTGGAAGCTCGCCAAGAAACGCAACATCCCCGATCGCTGGCTGGTTCGCGGCGACGATCTGGATCGGTTGGAAGAGGCGGTCCGCGAGTCGGACCCGGCTGTGCGTTTGCGGATTCTGCGCCGGATGGAGCGTTTCATGGAGTGCTACCCGCCGTACTGGTACCACGTGGCGCGGACACAGCAGGCGCTAGGGCAACTAATGGCGGCCTCGGCCACCTACGACCGCCTCGTCGATCTGGGAGCTGGTCACTTTCGCAAGGACGACATGCTCGCCGCCGCGCTGGCCAACCAGGCGATCATCCAGGAGTACCTGCAAGAGCCGGAAGCGGCCGAGACGGCCCTGGAAGCTTTGCAGTTCTCCACCGGCGTCTGGGAAGCGAACCTGATGTGTGCCTACGTCCTGATGCGGCATGGCCGAATGGACGAAGCCGAAGATGCGATCCTCCGGAACCTGGATGTCGGCCTGGAAGAAGAACAAAGTTTGTTGGCGCTACTATCGCTGTATTTGCGGACGGACAACGCGGCCAAACTGACAGCGCGCCTGGCCGATCCGGAGACGGTCCGCCGGATACCGATTCCGTTTCTACTGCAGTGTGTCGGCAAGATCGGGTTGGATCGATTGCCGGGGCCTGTCCGTCGGCATCTCGCCGACTCACTCTACGCCTACCCCGACCTGCATTTCGGACCGGACGACCTGGTGATCGTGGCTTCGCCCGCGTGGCAACTGCAAAACGCTCGCATTTCGCTCCAAGTAAACTCCGGACACTACGCGACCGCTCGCGGCACATGGAACTCGGACGGATGGCAGTTCCGTTTCTTGGGTATCATGGACCTGGGAAGCGATCTGAAGCCTCAGTGGCACCTGCTGACGAACGCCACGGTGTTGATTCACTACCCGGACTTGCCCGTGGTCCGCGTGCAGTTGGAACGAGGGGGAGCCGCGTCGCTATCGACGCCGGTGCCTCCTCAACGGTCGGCGTGGGGACCGGTTCCAATCCGTCCGATCGTCCGATCGCGGTCCCAGCACGTTTTGCGTTTGACACGGGTCTCGATGGGCCAGATTGACTTGTCTTTAGTCCCCGAGACGCCGACCGCGACCGACTCGCCCGCGGATTCGGCCATGCCCTCACTCGACGATGCTGAGACGTCCGTTTTAGACCGGTCCATCAACGCTGATCCGACCCACGCAACGGACAAGATCGAACGGCCCGCTTCCCTTTCGGGGACCGTTTGGCCGGCGGCGGAGGAGCCGATGCAGAGATCGACGCCCACGGGCGACGATTTCGAAACCGTCCCGATCCGGAAACGAGGTCCGACAAAAGCCCGCGACCTGGACGCCCCGCCTCCGCCGCCAATCGACGAGCCGTGATCCGCCGGAGCAAACTTCTCGAGGCGAGCGTTCGACATACGCCAATCTCAAGCGGATGGCCTTCGTTGGTCGGAACGCCTAAAATGCCAACAGTGCGGCTCACCGCCGGGCTGGCGATATTCGCAGCCGCATGCGTCGGTTCTGCAAGGAAAGTGGCATCGCTGCACTCGTCGTACGTCCCCAGCGAAAATCTCCCCGCAACAGGACCCTCGTCAGGAAAGACGCACGGGTTTTTTGTTGTCCGGCGATCTCATGAAACTCGCTGCTCGCGAAACATCGACTTTTCGGCTCTGCGATCTCTCGGTTGACGAGCTGGCCGAGTGGTGTCGCGGCGTCGGTCAGCCTGCGTACCGGGCACGGCAGGGGTTCCATTGGGGCTTCCAGAAGCGAGTCATGGACCCGGAACGCATGGACGACTTGCCGAAGCCTTTTCGGCAACTGCTCGGCGAGCGATGCGAGATTCTTTCGTCGCACGTGGTTCGGCATTTGGTGTCGCAGGACGGGACTGAAAAGCTGCTTCTGGAGCTCCGAGATGGCCGCACGGTGGAATGCGTTCTGATGCGCGGAGGCAGACGGCGGACGGCGTGCATCAGCACGCAGGTGGGCTGCGGCATGGGCTGCGTTTTTTGTGCCAGCGGGCTGAAAGGTCTGGAGCGTAATTTGTCGCGGGGCGAGATACTGGAGCAGCTTTTGCATTTGCAGCGGCTTCTGCCGCACGAGGAGAAGCTGACCAACATTGTCGTCATGGGCATGGGCGAGCCGCTGGCGAACCTGGGAGAGGTGATAGCAGCTCTGGAGCGGGTTCTGGACGAACAAGGGCTGGGCATCGGCGCCCGGCGGATCACGCTCTCGACGGTCGGTCTGCCCGAGAAGATGCGTCAATTGGCCGATTTGGGGCACCCGTTTACTCTGGCTGTTTCGCTGCACGCGCCGAACGATCGGTTGCGCGATCGGTTGGTCCGAGCCAACACGGGGATCGGCATCCGAGCGATTTTGGAGGCGGCCGACTATTACTTCGAGCGGACCGGACGACGAGTCTCGTACGAATACGTTCTACTGGGCGGTCTGAACGATCATCCGACTCACGCGCGCCAATTGGCGGCCCTGTTGGAAGATCGCTGCGCGCACGTGAACCTGATCCCGATGAATCCGGTGCCGAGCCTGCCGTTCCGTGCGCCGAAAGCGGCTCGGGTGCGTCGCTTCGTTGAGTCTCTGGAACGGAAGGGCATCGCCGTGACCGTCCGGAAACGCAAAGGGGCGGACATCGACGCAGCGTGCGGTCAGCTTCGGCTGCGGGTGGACGCAAGCGAGAGTTGCCGAGAGGACGGAGCTCGGTCGGAGCGGTCGGGCACTGGATGACGCCACAGCGCCGCCATGGCACGGATCAGCAAAAGTTTCGTCGATCCGCTGACGGGCGCGTTCGGCGATCCAGGCCGATGTCCGGCAAATCGGCCTACATTGGGAAGCCCGTCAGTGATAAGATTCCGCCGTTTGAAGACAGGGGTTCTGCCTCTTTGATCGTGGAGGGGCGGAACCGGTCGAGGAATCGAATGAGGAGTCGGATGCGAAGGGCTGTTCGGACACTGGTCGGGCTGCTGATTGTCGCGGCGGCTTGGACCGTATGGCGGGGGCAGGAAGGACGATGCCGAGCGGCCGGGCCGTCGCGTGCGTCTCGGTCGCAGAAAGTCCTGCGCTACTATCAGGACCTCCACCGCAGTGCGCACGAGCGGCTGGTGCAGTCGCTGCAAGAGTTGGCGGCGTGGTGCGAAGCGCGCGGATTGGACGAGGCGGCGGCTGAGGTCCGCGGAGCGATCCGGCCATTTGAGCCCGGCCGCGTGGAATTGGAGTCGCTTCCGGAGAAGGTCCAGCCGCCGATCGATTTGGCACTGCCGGAAGAGCAGCGGGAATGGCGAATGCGCCTGCGGCGGCTCCGCAAGCAGTACGCGCGGGACTTGTACCTGTTGTCGCGCCGGGTGCTGCGGGCAGGTTTTCCCAGCTACGCATACGCGTTGGTGCGGCAGGTCGCTCACTACGATCCCGACCACGAGGCCGCTCGCCGATTGCTAGGCTTTGAACGTTACGGCGATCGCTGGGTGACGCCGTTTACAGCCAGCATGCTGCGGCGAGGCTACGTGTGGCACGAGCGCTTTGGTTGGCTGCCGGAAAAGCATGTCGTCCGCTATGAGAACGGTGAACGCTACTTCCGCGGCTGGATCGATGCGAAAAAAGAAGCGGAGCTGCGGCGGAACTTCCGCTACGCTTGGCAAGTTCGGACCGATCACTACCTCGTCAAAACGAATCACAGCTTGGAAGCTGGCGTCAAACTGGCGCGAGCACTCGAGGAGTTTTACCAATTCTTCCGGCAGACCTTCATCGCCTTTTTCAATACGCCGGAGCAAATGCAGAAGCTGTTCGAAGGCGGGGGAACGGCGCGGTCCCGGCGCCGCCTTCAGAGGCCGCACACCGTGCACTTTTATCGGATTCGCTCTGAATACGTCGAGCGGCTGCGCGATCGAATTCCTCAGATTGAAATCACCAACGGGCTCTACCTGCCCGACGATCGAATCATCTACACCTTCTACAATCCGGACCCGGAAGCAGACATGCGAGGGACGCTGTTCCACGAGGCCACGCATCAGCTTTTCTACGAAAGCCAGTCGCGCGACCGGCCGATTGCCAACGACGCTAATTTCTGGGCGGTCGAAGGGATTGCGTGCTACATGGAGTCGGCCCAGTTGGGCCCGAAAGGGTTGACAGCGGGCGATCCGAGTTATGTTCGCTTCCAGGTGGCTCGGTACCGATATGTCGAAGAGGGATTCTACATCCCGCTGGCAAAGTTCGTGCGCATGAGCAAAGCGGAAATCCAGCATCATCCGGAGATCGGAAAAGGCGTCCGGGCTGGCGTACTTCTTCATGCACTACGACGGCGGCCGGTATCGCGACGCATTCATCGAGCATCTGTCACAAATCTACAACGCCAACGTGCGCGGACGACGACGGATCGAGTCGCTGGCAGAGTTGACCGGTGTGAGTTTCGAAGAGCTGGACCGCCAGTACGGTGAGTTCCTGCGGAGCCTGCCGTCGACGATCCCTCCCGGGGCGGTAATCGAGTAGTTCCCGTCTTTGCGCTACGCGGCAATCGCCCGTGGCTCTGCTCGGCAAATCCGCCGTGGGTGATTCTCGGTCGAACGTCGCGACGAGGACCAACCCAGGCGCTACGGCTCGGCCCGCGTCAGCAACGCGACCCAGTGGCCGGATGCGGGAGGTTGCAGCCGGACGACATGGCCGGCCTGGACGGCCCGAGCCGGCTGCCAGCGGCACTTCAGAATGTTCAACCACTTCAGAGCGAATCGGCCTTTCTCTTTGCTGAAGTCCAACGTCACATCGCCGCCGTTGGGAAAGTAGACGGCGTAACGTTCTCCTGGGATGTACGTCAGGTAGGCTTCATTCGGGCTCCGCTCGCTCAGCAGCCGGCTCGCGACATCCGGCTTACATCGAAAAATGTCCAGTTCGGCCGTCAACATCCGCATGCTCTTGATGTGCCTTTTTGCCCGATCGCTCAGCCCCAAACCGGAATCAGGCCGATGGAAACGCGACGAAGCCAGCCCGCCGAGGATGTTCCGCCAGAACCGTTCTTCGCCGTC
Source organism: Planctomycetota bacterium (assembly GCA_013151585.1). Classification (GTDB taxonomy): domain Bacteria; phylum Planctomycetota; class Planctomycetia; order Planctomycetales; family Planctomycetaceae; genus JAADHY01. Next base: position 3,106 of record JAADHY010000477.1, on the reverse strand, counting down.
GCGCGTGTTGCCAAACCGTCCGGTGTCGGCTCCGTAGATTTTCACGCAGTTGATCGGACGAGGTCGTTTTGCCACGTAGGCCCGGATGTATTGCAGGTTGTCCCAGTGCTTCTGGCCCTTGTTATGGTTGTTCTGCGAAATGTCGACAAAGTCGTAGATTTCCGGATGATCGAGAGTCCGTTTGTGTTGCTCTCCTTTGATGTTCCACTGGTCCCACATTTCGGTGACGAACACTTCCACCCCGGCCTCGGCCGCCCGCTTCTTGATATGTAGCGCCCAGAACTTGCCCCACTCCGGACTGCCGGACGTCTCGTTGTCCATGCAGTAAAGCACGTTGCCGTACTTCAGCGAATAGGAAAGCATTTTGTCGACTTGAGCGATCTGGTATTTCAGCACCACCTGGTTGTTCTGTTCCGCCGGCACCGTGAAAAAAAACGGCTGCTCGTTCGTGCCGGGATGGCGTTTGTAGGTCGTCTTCAGGCCGGACTGTTCCACCGTGTAGTTGACATTGTTCTTTGGGTTGTACGGATGCCGGGACCAGTTCCCGGCGCCGCGGTGATCGGAATAGTCAAAGCGGTCCCATACCTCGATTTGTACGATAATGTCACGTTCGGCCGTCCATCGCAGCATGTTTTCGAATCGTTTCCAGTACTCGTCGTTCCACTGGTTCAGATCGTACTTGCCGCTCGGCAGCCGCCGGAAAGGATAAACCTCAAACCCTTTGTTGGGCCGGTCGCTCATCGTGTTCCGAATGTAGTTACCGCCCGCTCGTTTGATCTCGTCCAGATGCTCCTTCAAGTCCGGTAGTTGGAACAGGTTGTCGTCTTTGCTCCCGCCGATCAGCAAGACGGGTTTGCCTTTATATTGCCAGTAGCGGGGGTTCTTGGACCACGGACGGATACGGTCGGCGTTGTTTTGGGTCCCTCTGTCGGCCGCGTGGCCCTCTTTCGGGGTGCATGCCACCGCGGTCAAAGCCGCCACGCCGAAGACAAACATCAGCAGGTGAGGCCGCATGAGTGTTCCTCCCGATTCTCGTTCGATGACTTGGTCAGAAAACGGTGCCCGTCGTCGAGGGTGGGAGAAAAGTGTGATCATGGAGCCGACCCGGAAAGCCGAATGATCCAGTCGGCGGCTTCGCGGCGGAAGCGACGGTAATCCGGACCGTCAAACTGTTTGGCCCATGTCTGCAAAATCGGGCTCTCTCCTTCCACCTGCTGTAGCTTCTCCGGGTCGGGGCAGAGCCGAGCTCGTAGCCGGTCAAGCCACGCTTGCGCGGCCTTTGCCTCAGTCGTGCCCTTCCGTTCGGCAATCCAATCCTCCAGCGTGCCGATGTACCTCATATCGTCGAAACCTTCGCGGAAGGCTTCCCAGTGGCGGGTCGAGATGAGGCGGTCCGGCTGCTGTGGGTCGGGGACCGCGTAGACAAAGTCGTGGCCCCGCAAGCGCGGGCCGTCCGTATCGTCCACCGGGTTTCCGTGAACCGAATAATACATCCAAGGAACGTGAACTCGCAGCGGGCTGATCCACAGGTAGAAACCGTTGACCAAGCGAGTCCACTCGGCCTTAAAAAACGACCCACGGATGTTGTAGTAGACCCAAGCTTCGTCGCCGGACCGTTTCAGCTCGCGGGCTAACTCTTCGAAAGAATGCCCGGCCCGTATCCACTCGTCCATCGCATGCCCATTGTAACATCGCACGTCGACGAACGGGTCACAGCGGATCATCATCTCCCGGATGCCCGGCCGTGGGGTGTTGTGGAGGGTGATGTAAACCCTCAACGATGAAGCTTTTCGCACGGCTTCAGTCAGCCGGATGTATCGTTCCAGCCGATTCCGGCCGAAAACCTCGTCCATGTGCGTCGGCAGCAGTTCGAACTCAGGAAACTCCTTCGCCAGCCGCTGCAACTTTTGCATGCCGTCGCGGATCACGGCAAGGAACTTCGCTCGAGCCGCTTGGTCGTCGAAGTCTTTGACCGGATCGTATTTGAGCAATCGAGCGGCGAGTTCGCAGCCGGTGCTGACCGGCAATGGCCCGTGAAACCCATGAGCCTTAAGCAGCTCCAGCGCATGCCGAAGCCGCTCGACCGATGCCCGAATTCCGGTGCCGCCAGCCTCGTACCGCACGCCGAAGGGGCATTTGAGCATCGTACCGCCGTGAGCGCGAATGTCGTCCAACTGCCCTTCGATCGCCGGCCACTGGGATTCGTCTGGCGGGAACCGGAAGTAGACCCCGTATGCCTTCCGCGTGAGCGGCCGCAGTCGGAAAGGCAATACCTCCAGCCGAAGCGGCACCTCGACCGCCGGCTGACCGGACGGTTCGATCCGCACCGAAGCCTCGTACAGGCCGGCAGCAGCGTCGTCCGGCACATGAACCGTCAGGAAGTACTCGCGCAGAGTTCCGGCTGGAATGTCCACCGACTGATAGGGCCAGAGGAACCGCGACACGACGGTTGACTTCTCGGGGGGATACACGTAAATGTCCCGCATCAGGCCTCGTAGGACCAGTCGCACGTCGACGTTTTCCGCCGGGATGACGTGTTTCCCGGTTTTCAAGTCGGACACCTTCACCTGTACGTCGCGCAAGTCCTGCCTGGCATAGACAACGAAACAGGCGGGTTCGCATTCGCCGGGCGTAGCCAAGGCGGTCAGCGGAGCGCCGATACGGTCCGACGGCGGAGGCTCAGCCGGGTCCAGGTCGTCCTCCCAAAACTTCGCCACGACACAAAAAGGCTCCTTCGTGGGAATCGCGAAGTTGTACCGATCCGCCGTGGCCTGCTTGCGGTACATGTTCAGGGTTGGTGGCCGGACCGGTTGTGCCGGAGAGACGACGACCTCTGCATCACGGCGGGCGACGACCGCGTTCGCCCACGCACCGAGCGTTGTCGCACGGGGCTCGCCCTCCGCCCGCGTCACCAATTGCAAGTTCTTGATCCCACGAATCGAGACCCGGACGACTTGCGGGCCGTCGGTCGGTTTCAGCGGTTTGCTCCGGAACAGCGTTTTGCCGTCGCCACGAACTTCGAAGAGGCACCGGCTGGCCGGATCCGAGAACGCCTCGACACCGATAGCAGCTCGGAACGTGTCGAATTGCCCCCTCAGTGTGACAG
>JAADHY010000407.1 GCA_013151585.1 Planctomycetota bacterium | reverse complement strand
CTTGGTCCGGAGCGGTGGCCGGAGTAAAATCCGGCGCGCAGCGGCTGTCCGGCCTTCGGCCGCTCCGATTCGGATAGAGTGCTCCACCCAACCCCCCCGGATTCTCCAACCGACGGACGACTCAACCTGTGCGAATCGCCTATCTCGATTGTTCCACTGGTATCAGCGGTGACATGATGCTCGCCGCTCTGATCGACGCTGGTGTCGACGTGGAAGCGATCCGGCGCGGCATCGCTTCCCTGAAATTGCCTGGGGTACAGTTGATTACCGAGACGGTCTCGAAAAAAGGCTTCCGAGCGACGGCGGTGCGTGTCGAGCATCCGGAGCAGCACGCGCACCGGCATTTGAGCGACATTCTCGAGCTCGTCGAGCAAGCTTCTGCGCTCACCGATAGCCAGCGGTCACTGGCCCGGAGAGTCTTTCGGGCCATTGCTGAAGCCGAAGCAAAGGTTCACGGTAAACCAGTCCAAGACGTGCATTTCCACGAAGTCGGAGCGGTCGACTCGATCGTAGACATCGTCGGAGTGGCCATCGGTGTCGACCTGTTGCAAGCGGATCGCATCGTCGCCAGCCCGGTGCCCACCGGCCGTGGCCAGGTCCACATCGCACACGGCGTGTGCCCAGTGCCGGCGCCCGGCACGGCGGAGCTGCTCAAGGGAATTCCGTTGGCGGACGTACCGATCGAGGCCGAGCTAACGACCCCGACCGGCGCCGCTTTTCTGGCCACCTTGGTCGATGAATTCGGTCCGCTGCCGGCCATGACGATCGAAGCGATCGGTTACGGAGCAGGCAGCCGCGATCTGCCGGATCGCGCCAATTTGCTGCGGCTGTTTATCGGCACTCGGATGGAGACGGCCGGCGGAGAAAAAGCGGATCAGATTGACGTCTTGGAGACCAATCTGGACGACGTCTCTGCGGAAGTGATCGGCTACACCAAACAGCGGCTCCTGGAAGCCGGTGCGCTGGATGTGTTCACGGTTCCCGTCCAAATGAAAAAGGACCGGCCGGGCGTCGTTTTAACCGTGCTGGCTTGGCCTGCGGACGCGCCGGGTCTTGAAAGGATTTTGTTCGACGAGACGGGGACTCTTGGAATCCGCCGTCATCGGGCTGAGCGATCGAAGCGGCGACGGGACGTGCACCAGGTCGAGACGTCTTGGGGCTCGGTCTGGGGCAAGTTGGCGTGGCGAGCGGACGGCACGGTCGACTTCGCTCCGGAATTCGAATCGTGTGCTGAAGTCGCTCGGCGGAAGGGCGTGCCTTTCCGAGATGTTTACCGGGCGGCTCAGGAAGCCTTTGACCCGCAGCGGGTGTCGGCTGGCTCCGCCCAGAAACAAGACACGGAAGCGGACTTGACGTCCGAGTGATCGAACAGCACGTAGCGGACGCGACAAAGGAGTGTCGAAATGATGTTGGCCGAAATGAGTGGGCTAAGCACATTTCTGCTGGGCCTGGGGATTCTGGCGGTCGCGCTGGTGCTGAGACGAAGCATTGGCCTCAGTCGCCGCGTCCAGAAACAGGACGTGTTGGGAGACGTTCGGGAAACACTTCGCCAGCGGGAGGACTCCGCGGTGGCGGCCGCCTGCAAAGCCGAGATTCGATTACACGAGGTCACTCGCGAATGCGAGGCAGCCGTGTCGACACGCATTGCCTTGTTGGAACAACTGATCCGTGACGCCGACGACCGGATCCAGCGGCTGCGGAATCTCCTGGAAACCGATCAGACCGCCGGTCGTCCAGCTCCGCTTCGGATGCATCCTGGGCCGGAGATTGTGCTTTCTGCCGAAGGCGCGAGCAAACGTTCCAGTACACCGCCCCGCGGCCAACGCGACGGAGCCCTCAGCTCCAGAGACCCCAATCGCACGGAGCGTGAGGCCTATCGGTTGTTCATCGTTCACATGGCCCAGGCAGGTTTCAGCCCCAAAGAAATCGCTCACTTCACCGACAGACCGCAAAATGAGGTGGAGGCAATCCTGCAGGCTGCGGGACTCACAAATGTGACCGGGCCGAAACCTGAATCTGACCGCGCCGAAGCCGCTTGAGGCGCGAGACACGACCGACCGGTCAGACTGACTCTGCGCACAGCCCCGATCCGGTTTGCGTCGCTCTTTCGGCCCCCGCCCCTCTGGGTGGTCGTCGAGGCGGGAAAACAGCTAGTGCTTTGTCAAAACGAAAAAGTGGGATCGCGCGGGGTTGTGGTGCAGGCGTCTCGCCTGCAACCGGCGGCCGGGGCGGCCGCACCACAATGCAACGCAATCCTAACTTTCTGCCGTGACAAAGCACTAGAAGCCAAGCGGGGACAGTCTGCCCCCGTTTTTTCCCACGGTTCCCCCGTGCGACCGGCACGGGTGAATCCCGCTAGGCGGGTGACGCGGACCTAGCCGCCGAAGTCGTCGTAGAGAATGTTGTCGGGTTCCACTCCAAGGCCGTCGAGCATTCGGAGGACCGCCTGCAGCATCAGCGGCGGACCGCAGATATAGTACTCGCAATCTTCCGGAGCCGGATGGTCCTTCAGGTAATAGTCGTAGAGCACCTGATGGATGAAACCGACCGGGCCGTCCCAATTGTCCTCAGGCAGGGGTTCCGACAGCGCCACGTGCCAGGAGAAGTTCGGGAACTCGCGCGCCAACTCTTCGAACTGCTCCTGGTAGAACATCTCGCGCAAGCTGCGGGCTCCATACCAGTAAGACACTTTGCGTTTGGTTTTCCGGCGTTTGAAAAGTTCGAAGATGTGGGATCGCAGGGGCGCCATTCCGGCTCCGCCGCCAATGTAGACCATTTCGGCGTCCGTGTCGCGGATGAAGAACTCGCCGTAAGGCCCCGAAACAGTGACCTTGTCTCCCGGTTTCAAACTGAAGATGTACGAGGACATCTTTCCCGGGGGAGTCCCTTTGGGAGCGCGCGGGGGCGGGGTCGCAATGCGCACGTTGAGCATGATGATGCCCTTCTCACCGGGGTAGTTTGCCATCGAATAGGCACGTACCACCGGCTCTTCGACATGGGACTCCAGTTCCCAGAGGTTGTACTTATCCCAATCTTCGCGGTATTCCTCGTCGATATCGAAATCACGGAAGCGGACGTGGTGCGGCGGTGCCTCGATCTGAATGTAGCCGCCGGGCTTAAAGTCGACTTCTTCGCCCTCCGGCAGTTCCAGAATCAGTTCCTTAATGAACGTGGCAACGTTCCGGTTTGAACGAACCGTGGTGACCCACTTCTTGCTTTCGAAGACCTCCGGCGGGACCTCGATTTTTAAATCTTGCTTCACAGCGACTTGACAGGCCAACCGGACGCCCATTTTCGCCTCCCGGTTCGTGATGTGCGTCCGCTCGGTGGGAAGAATATCGCCCGCTCCTTCCAACACGGTGACTTTACACTGACCGCACGTGCCGCCGCCTCCGCAAGCCGAAGGGATAAAAATCTCGCTCGACGCCAGCACCGTGAGCAGCTTCCCGCCCGCTGGAACCGTCAGCGTTTTCTGGTCGTTGATCACGATGTTGACGTCGCCGCTGGCGACCAACTGCGACTTCGCAATCAGGATCAGAACCACCAGCGCCAACACGACGCCGGTGAACATGACTACGCCGAGAATGATTTCCATGGTTTTCCGTCTCGGTCACCTTCTATCGCGGACGATCACCGCACCACGCCAAGTTCTCACTTCAGCTTGCTTCAGCCTGCGTGGCGCAGCCTCTCGCCGCTCGGCCAATCCTTTTTCCTCGTAACCCAACGCGGCCCGCGGCCGAAACTCAAAGGTTAAAGCTGAATTCCTCCGAAAGCCATAAAGGCCAACGCCATCAGCCCGACGGTGATAAAAGTGATGCCCAAGCCTTTCAGGCCGTCCGGGACATCACTGTATTTCATCTTTTCCCGAATGCCGGCCAATGCTGTGATGGCCAAAGCCCAGCCCAATCCCGATCCGAACCCGAATACGACACTCTCGCCAAACGTGTAATCACGCTCCACCATGAACAGCGAACCGCCCAGGATGGCGCAGTTCACGGTGATCAACGGCAAGAAGATGCCCAGGGCGTGATAGAGCGGCGGAAAGTAACGATCTAAGGTCATCTCGAGGATTTGGACCATGGCCGCAATCACGCCGATGTAGCTGATCAATCCGACAAACGTGAGGTCAACGTGCGGGTATCCGGCCCAAGCCAGTGCTCCTTCGCGGAGCAGATGATTGTAAATCCAGTTATTGGCCGGCACGGTGATCGTCTGGATGACCGTCACCGCGATCCCCAGGCCGACGGCCGTCTTGACCGTCTTGGAGACAGCCAGAAAGGTGCACATCCCCAGGAAGAAGGCCAGGGCGAGGTTTTCGATGAAGATGGATTTGATGAACAGGCTCAGATAATGCTCAAACATGTCAGCCGCGTTCCACTTGTTCTGGCTTCCAGGTGCGGAGAACCCAAATAAACAGTCCGATCAGGAAAAAAGCGCTCGGAGGGAGCAGCATCAACCCGTTCGGAACGTACCAACCTCCTTCCGAGACCGTTGGCAGAATCGAGAAGCCGAAAAACTTCCCGGAGCCGAGCAGCTCGCGCAAAACCCCCACGATGATCAGCAGCACGCTGTAGCCCAGTCCGTTGCCGATACCGTCGAGGAAGCTCAGCCAGACGTTGTTCTTCATGGCGTAGGCTTCCGCCCGGCCCATGACGATGCAGTTGGTGATGATCAGCCCCACGAAGACCGAAAGCTGCTTGCTGATCTCCATGAAAAAGGCTCGCAAGAACTGATCGACGATGATCACCAGCGACGCGATAATCGTCATCTGTACGATGATGCGGATGCTGTTCGGAATTCGGTGCCGGATGGCCGCCACCGCCGCATTGGAACAAGCAACGACGAAGGTCACAGCCGCGCACATCGTTACGGTCGTATCCAGCTTGGTCGTCACGGCCAGGGCCGAACAAATCCCCAACACCTGAAGAGCGATGGGGTTGTTGTTAAAGATCGGATTGAGCAAAACGTCCTTGGGTTTATCCATGGCCCAACTCTTCTCGAAGTTTCCGCAAGTAAGGACCGAATCCGTAATCGCCGAGCCAGTACCGGACCAGACGGGAAACGCCCTTGGAGGTGAACGTTGCTCCGGACAGCCCGTCGACTTTGTACTCGGCCGCCGGGTCATTCGGAGGCACCGCTCCCTTGATCACCGCGATCGCCACCTCGCCGTTTTCGTCGTAAGCCTTCTTGCCGTTCCACAGGGCTTTCCAGTGAGGGTTGTCGACTTCGCCCCCCAGTCCCGGCGTCTCGCCGTGTTCGTAGAATCCCAGGCCTCGGATGGTCCGGAAATCCGCATCCAAGGCGATGAAGCCGTACAACGTCGACCACAGCCCCTTGCCATAGATGGGCAGGATGATCTCGTCCAGTTTTCCGTTTTTCTTCACGAGATAGACGAAGGCATACTTGCCCCGGCGTTTGAACCCTTCCAGCTTGCCCCCTTCCGGAAAGGGGACACTCAGCTCTGGGTCGGAAAGAGCCTTGCGGGGGTCGTAGGTCTCGAGCAGCTTGGGATCATCCACCTCGACCGGGTTTTGGGGATCGGTCAGATCCACCAGACGCGTCTCGATTTGCTTAAACAGTTCGTCGACCGACTGGCTGGGATCGTAAATCCCGGCCACCTGCAGAATGTTCTTGCGCATCTCGAGGCGCTTGTTGGCCTCTTGGAGCGGTCGGAGCCCGACGGCGGTCGCCGAGACCAGAAAGGAGCAGACCAGACACAGCAGGCCTGCAACCAAAAACGTATTGGCCACCGAATCACGCTGCATTCCGTGCTAACCTTCTTCGAATGTTGGCCTGAATGACAAAGTAATCGATTAACGGAGCGAACACGTTGCCGAAAAGGATCGCCAGCATGACGCCCTCCGGATAGGCCGGATTCACGACCCGGATCAGGATCGTCATGATGCCGATCAAAGCTCCGTAGTACCATTTCCCGGTCTCGGTCATCGATGCCGACACCGGGTCGGTCGCCATGAAAACCAAGCCGAACGCCAATCCGCCGGTCACCAGGTGCCAATGAGGCGGCATCAGGAACATTGGGTTGCTGATGGAATCAAGGTGAGTCACGCCGACTCCGTAAAGCAGCCACGAGAAAACGTAAGCGCCCAGAAGCGTCGAAACCATGATCCGCCACGAGCCGATGCCGGTGAGGATCAGAATCGCCGCGCCAATGAGGCATGCCAGCGCGGATGTTTCCCCCAGGGACCCTTGAATGGTTCCCAAAAACGCCTGCGACCATGTGACGTGGATGGACTGCATCGTCTCGGCGAACTGCTGCGATGCAGAAACACCTTGCTGGATGGTCGCCACCGCCTGGGCTCCGAGCGGCGTCGCTCGACTGAAACCGTCCACGGCCGTCCAAATGCTGTCCCCCGACATGTGGGCCGGGTAAGCGAAGTAGAGGAACGCCCGCGCGGTCAAGGCTGGGTTGAGGAAATTCCGGCCCGTGCCGCCGAAAACCTCTTTGCCAAAAACAACGCCAAAACTGATTCCCAGAGCGACCTGCCACAAGGGAATGGTCGGAGGTAGCGTCAAAGGGAATAAAGCTCCCGTGACAAAAAACCCCTCGTTGATTTCGTGCTTCCGGACACAGGAAAAAAGCACCTCCCAAGCACCGCCGACGACCATGCAAACCAGATAGATCGGCAGGAAGTATAAGGCTCCGTGGACGAAGTTCGACCAAAAGCTGTCGGGCGAACAGCCGACGCCTAACCCTTCCAGAACAGCCCCCCGCCAACCGGGTGCCGTCGAAATGTCCAGGCTTTGCATCGCCAAGTTGGCCTGATACCCCGTGTTCCACATGGCCATGAACATGCACGGCACCAGCGCGATGACGACGGTGATCATCATGCGCTTCAGATCCATGCTGTCGCGCACGTGGGACGGGCCCGGCGTCACTTCGCCTGACGTGTAAAAAAAGGTATCGATCCCTTCGTAAAGGGGGTAAAGCTTTTCCAGCTTTCCGCCCTTTTCGAACAGCGGCCTGATTCGATCCAGAAACGATCTCAGGGGTTTCATGCGAGCCTTGCCTATCCTTCTTTCTCGATGCGTTCGAGGTTGGCGCGCAGGATGGGGCCATATTCATACTTGCTGGGACAGACAAACGTACAAAGGGCCAAGTCCTCCTCATCCAGCTCCAGGCATCCCAGCGCTTGAGCCTGGTCGGTGTCGCCGACAATCAGGGCCCGCAGCAAAAAGGTGGGGAGGATGTCCAAAGGCATGACGTCTTCATAAACGCCGATGGGCACCATCGCACGAGGACTGCCCTCGCGCGACGTCGTAAACGAGAACTTCCGGGGCCGGCGGGACCAGCGCGAGGCGAACACCGGACGGATCGAGAACTTCTCGAACCCCAGTTGAAGCCATCCAAAAAACTCGCGTCTTCCACCCTCGGGTAGCGCGCTGACTTGCAGATGATACCGGCCCAAAAAGGCGAACGGACCGGCAGCCGTTCGACCGGACAACACCGACCCGGAAATGACGCGGTTCTCTCCGTCCGTTAGTTCGTCCTGCACCAGCTCGTCGATACTGGCCCCCAACCGCGTCCTCACCAACCGCGGATTCTTGACCGACGGCCCGGCCAATGAGATCACCCGTTCGACAAGCAATCGACCGGTCGTGAAAAGGTGCCCGATGGCGATCACATCCTGGTAGTTCAAGTACCAAACAGTCTTGTGGTCGCTGACCGGATCGAGGAAATGAATATGCGTCCCCGGCAACCCGGCGGGATGAGGTCCCGCAAACTCCTCGGCAGTGACGAAATCCAGCTCGCCTCCAGGGATGTCCCGCCCAGGGGCCAGGCACAGAAATAAGCGTCCATCAGTCAGATGCCGGAGGGCACGCAATCCCGAGACAAAGTCATCGCGCCGCTCCGCAATAATCAGCTCCGGCCGCGCCGCCAACGGGTTGGTGTCGATCGCCGTCACGAAAATCGAATGGGGAACCGAATCGGGCGGCGGGACTTTACTGAACGGGCGCGTACGCAGCGCCGTCCAAAGGCCCGATTCCACCAGGGTCTGGCGAACTTCATCGCGAGACACAGAGTCAAGTTGGCCGGGCTCGTGGGAAGGAAACCGGACTTCCTCGTCGCCCTCCAACTCAATGACAATCGATTGAAAGCGGCGTTTCTCGCCTCGGTTGATGGCGACAACCGTTCCACACCCCGGCGAAGTGTACCGCACGCCCGGAGTTTTCTTGTCGGTAAAGAGGAGCTGGCCCAGCTTGACCGATTCTCCTTCCTTCACCGCCAAGGTCGGCTTCATGCCCACGTAATCATCGCCAACCCATGCGACCCGTCGGATAGGTGGACCTTCTTCGATCTCCTGCCGTGGCTCGTTGGCGATGGGAAGATCCAGCCCCTTCTTGATCGTGATCATTCGGGACGCCGTTCCTTATCGAGTTGTTATCAATCAAAGCTGCGTGCAAAGCGGCAGAGCGAATGACGGGCGGAGTCCCCGTCTCCGCTTCCCCCGTACCCACTGCTTCGTGTTGGTGCTCGGCGAACCGCCCCAACCGCCTCGATCCGACAGCAGTTGGATGCTCGCCTTCCGCGAATTCTTCGTGGCGAGTGCACCCGGCTGGCCCCGGGCCAATGCGTACAAGCAGATATTGCGTGGCGTGGGCCAGAAATTGCACGAAACAAGGCACGAATTGCGGCTATTCTATTCCCTCGCGGAAAATTGTGTAGTCAAACGCGGCCGAATTTCTGAAATCACTTTCGCGGACGGTACAAATGGGTGGCCGAACCGTGGAAACCTTCGGCTGCTTCCATGATTGTCTCGGCCAGTGTGGGATGCGCGTGAATCGATTCCATCAGGTCGCGAGCGACAGCGGCCGTCTCGACCGCCAAAACCCCCTCTCCAATCAGTTCGCCGGCCCCCGGGCCTACGATGCCCACTCCCAGTACCCGTTCTGTTTCGGGATCGAAGATTAATTTTGTGAGCCCTTCGGTGCGTCCCAGAGTCTGAGCTCGCCCGGATGCCGCCCACGGAAACCGAACAACTTTCACGTTCCGTCGCGATTGTTTGGCCTCCGTCTCGGTCAGCCCACACCAAGCCAATTCCGGGTCGGTAAACACAACTGCTGGGATCGCGATATTGTCGAACTCGGCCGGCTCACCCGCCATCGCTTGAATCGCCACTTTGGCTTCCCGGGTGGCTTTGTGCGCCAGCATGGGCTCGCCCGCCACGTCGCCGATGGCCCAGATGCTGGGGTCGGCCGTCCGCTGCTGTTTGTCAACACGCACGAAGCCCCGCGGATCCACTTCGACCTTCGTGTTTTCCAAACCAATCTGCGCGCTGTTCGGCCGGCGGCCCACGGCGATCAAGACCATGTCGAACGTCTGCGGCGACGGGACGTTCTCCCCGTCCAGCTCGGCCACGATGCCATCCCGCTTGGCCGCCAAGCTCTTGACCGTTGTTTTCAAATGAATCGCCTCAAAAATCTTGCCCAATCGCTTGGCCAGCGGACGGACCAGATCCCGATCCGCTCCCGCCAGCAGCCCGGGCAGCATTTCCACGACCGTGACGCGCGAGCCAAAAGCCGCGTACACGGTTCCGAGCTCCAGTCCGATGTAACCGCCGCCCACGACCAGCATTCGCTTTGGCACGCTCGGCAATTCCAGCGCGCCGGTGGAATCGATCACGCGCGGATCATCGATGTCCAACGCCGCAGTCCGGACGGGCGAGGAGCCCGTCGCCAGGATGGCTCGCCGGAACTCCAGCCGTTCCTGTCGACCGTCCGGACGAGTCAGCTCGAGCGATTGCGAATCGAGGAAGCGGGCGCGAGCTTGAAGCAGCTCGACGCCCCGAGCGCGGCACAGCTCGCGAATCCCGCCGGTCAGCTTTCCGACCACGCTGTCCTTCCAGACGCGAACGCGGTCCAAATCGATCTTTGGCTCGCCGAACGTGACGCCCCACTCCCCGGCCTCCCGCGTCTCGAACAACAGTTTGGCAATGTGCAGCAGAGCCTTCGACGGGATGCAGCCCCGTTGCAAACAGACGCCACCGGGGTTGGCATCCTCGCTGACCAGCACGACTGGCATGCCGCGGTCTGCCGCTTCGAAGGCCGCCGGATAGCCACCCGGGCCCGCTCCGATCACCACCAGCTCCACCTGCCTCGGTTGCTCACCCGTCATCCGATCAATACTCCCCTCAATGCCCTTCCGCTTTCTCGTCCTATGCGGCGGGTCCGGTCCCCGCAGCCGTCTCCCACCGCAAGGCTGGTGTCCCCAGTTCGCCCGGACTCGACCGTCTCACGGCGCCGGCGAACGGTGGCCGTGAGGCCACCGGTGCCCCAACCGCGATCAAACGGCTCGCGCCAGCCGCTCCAGGTGTCCGACGAACGCGCTCAGCCCTCAACGACCAACCGGAATACGTCGGACAGGTCGCCGCAGACCTTCGCCAAGAACCTGGCCCCGTCCGCCCCGTTGATCACACGATGGTCATACGAAAGTGACAGCGGCAGCATCAGCCGCTCTTGAGGTTGGCCGTTCTCACCCAGTCGCAGCTCCGGCCGGGTCCGCGAGATTCCCAAAATAGCGACTTCCGGATAATTCACAATGGGCGTGAAGGCCGTACCGGCGATTCCGCCCAGATTGGTGATCGTGAAACTGGCCCCTTGCATGTCTTTCAGGTCGAGCTTGCGCTGGCGAGCCCGTTCGGCCAGCTCTGTCAACTCGGCCGCGATTTGACGAAGGCTTTTCTGGTCCACGTCCCGGACGACGGGCACGAGCAAACCGTGCGGCGTGTCGACGGCACAGCCAATGTGGTAGTACCGCTTCAAAACCAGCTCGTTCGTTCTTGTGTCTAGGCTGGCGTTGAAGTGCGGAAAAGCTTTCAGAGCGGCCACGACGGCCTTCATGACGACCACGGTTAAGGTGATCTTCGGAGCGTCCGGCGGCTGCGCTTGGGCGTAACGCCGCCGTGCGGCTTCCAGCTCGGTGATGTCGGCCAGGTCGTGCTGCGTGACATGCGGGATGACCTGCCATGCGACGCTCAGGTTCGTCGCGGCGGTACGCGCGATCTTACCGAGCGGCTGGCGGTCGATCGGGCCGAACTGGCTAAAGTCCGGCAGCGGCGGCACCGGGACG
>JAADHY010000403.1 GCA_013151585.1 Planctomycetota bacterium | reverse complement strand
CCTTGGAGACTGCCCTCCAAGCGGACCGCCACGGGTTTCTTTTCGGCGTTGAGGTCGAGGCGAGCTACGATTAACCGTTCCACGTTCTGGATTGTGATGATCGGGGCTTCGCCCGGAGGCGAAAGCACGGGGCGCGGCTCTTGAACGCCGATGATCTGGATGGGAAGCCGGGGTAACGAAAAGTTCGAGTTGTCTACTTGAATCCGTTCAGCCAGCGTGCCTGAAGCCGTGATCTGGATCGTGATGGCATCCCGGCGATCGCGAGGGACGTACGCGTCCTTGTTGTCTCGCAGATAATCCAGCGCCTCGGCAATCGTGGGAAACTTTCCCTTTGGGCCGACGGTCAGCAGTCGCAGCGCGGCACCGAGCGGTTTCTTCCGCGGGGACGCCTTTTCGGAGCCGGAAGCTGCTTCGCCTTTTTCCGCGGCGGTGTCGGACAAGGTTTGTTCGGTGCCGGACGACGAAACGGCTGTGGCAGGCTGAGTTATGCTGCGGCGGGGCATGACCGTCAACATGACGGCGCAAACAACGAGCAACGCAGTCCCGCTGAAAACAGTCGTCAATTTCCATCGCAGAGATCGCGACCGTTCCTTCTTTCGCTTCCGTGCGCGTCGCTGTGTGGCGACGGCTGTGACGGAATCACTGATGGTCGTTTCGGCCGCGTCCTCCCAAACCGGTGGTTGCGGTCCGGCAGGATCGCCGATCGCTGACCACGGGGTCGCGCCAGGCACTGCAGCTCGTCCGGTCCTCACCGAAGCCACTAGCTGGTCAAACGCGGGAAAACGCGGAGGCGGGCCGGTGATCCGCGATGCCCACGCGGGAATTTCGTCAAGCGTGGGAAACGGCGGAAACTCGCCNNCTGACTCCAACCGGCTCGGCAACGGCTTCTTGAACGGTTTCCGGCTCTTCCGCGGACGGTGGAGCGCTGGTATCGACAGGTCGTCCGATCAAGGCGACTGTCGGATCGCTTGTGTCTGCGATCGCGTGTGGAGGAGCGTCTGGTTCCGGAACCGCCTCGCGTGTGGCGATGTCGGCGTTCGTGTCCCGAGAGGCCGCTTCGGCCACTCCCCGTGCTTTCACATTCTCGGCCAACCATCGGGCAAACGCCTCCGCCACTTCGGCAGCCGTTTGATAGCGGTTCTCGGGTTTCTTCCGCATCATCCGTCGGATGATGGCCTCCAAAGACTCCGGCACGTCCGGCCGATCGGCAGAAATCGGAGGCGGCTCCTGCGTCTGGTGGGCCAGAAGCCGTTGCGGCAACGGGCCCGTCGCAAAAGGCGGATGCCCGGTCAGCGCAAAAAAGGCCGTGCATCCCAGCCCGTAGATGTCGGCCCGGAAGTCGGCCGCGTGGCTGTCCAACGCCTGTTCGGGAGCCAAGTAGTCGACCGTCCCGAGCAATCCCTCTTCGCGATGCACCGTGATCGATGATTCGTCGGATTCGTGGAAGTACCGGGCCAGCCCCAGGTCGAGAATCTTCACAACGCCGTCGCGAGTGACCAGTAAGTTCCCCGGCTTGACGTCACGATGGACGAAGCCAGCGCGATGGGCATGAGCCAAGCCTTCGGCCGCCTGTCGCATGTAGTCGGCGCACTGAGCGTAAGACAAAGGCCCTTTCCCGCGGACCAGCGCCAGTAGGCTTTGCCCTTCCACGTACTCCATCACCAGGAAATGGACTTCGCCATCGTCTTGCTTTACGCAGTCGACGTCGTAAGCGCGGACAATGTTCGGGTGGTCCAGGGAAGCCACGGCCCGAGCTTCTCGATAAAAGCGTTCGAGATACGATTGGCTCTTGATTAGTTTGGTCGGCAAAACTTTGATCGCGCACCGTCGCCGCATGACGGTGTGTTCTGCCAAATAGACGGCGCTCATGCCTCCGCGGCCAAGCAAAGCCAGCAGCCGGTACTTGCCTAGCAAGAATCCTTTGTGTTTGCCTTGGAGCAACTTGCTGGCTTGCCAGTCGGTTAGATGACCATCAGCAACGAGCCGCTGCGATAAGATTGAGGCGTCCTCAGTCGACACGCCGCTGGCCGCGTACTGATCGAGCAGTTCCTGAACACGGTCTGGCTCAATCAGCCCGCTTTTCTTCAACGCCGAAATAAAGGACGCAGAGGACACCATCGGGTCGCTGTTTCCCAGGCCCAAGGACAATCGGTTCCAGGAAGTACGCCTCTCACGGAACGATCGCGTTTGCTCCGCAACCGAAAATGACACTTTTTTCGAAAATCCGACCAGCCCGCGCGGCGCGCGCGTCTTGACGCACGAAGACACTGTGGCGAATAGGTCCGCGCTTTGCGGGCAATGGCCAGACTGCGGTTTGCCTTCCCGAGGCTCGCACTTAGCTTAACACTCGCCCCAGGCGGTTTCCAGAGTGGTGTTGCTCCAGCCGGGAACGGGAACGCCCTCGCCCATCCCCCCTCCAAGCGCGACGGTCGAGCAGCCGAAAGCGGGATAACAGCCGGAGACCGGCAACGCTGCGTCCGTTATGTGTCGGCATTCTCGGTCGGCTGCGACCGCATTCGAACACGATACCCGATCCCGCGGACCGTTTCGATCAGGTCCGAACGCGGGCCGAGCTTCCGGCGGAGCGCACGGATGTGGACGTCGATCGTCCGTTCGAAAGCATTGGCGTCCTCGCCGCGCGACGCATCGAGCAGTTCGGATCGCGTGTAGGTCCGTCCGGGGCGTCGCAGCAGTGTCCAAAGCAGGCGGAACTCGGTGGGAGTCAGCTCCAGCTCGCGGTCGTCCACGGTGACGGTGTAGCTGATTCGATCCATTTCGATGCCGCCGTAGGCGACGCGCTGACTCGCTTCCGCTTCCGGAGCCGGGCGGCGCAACAAGGCTTTAATGCGATGGATGAGTGGCTTCAGTTTGAAGGGTTTCGTGACATAGTCGTCCGCTCCGAGGTTGAAGCCAACAATCTCATCCACTTCATCGCTCTTGGCGGTGAGCATCAGGATGCGGATCGGTGCCGTGGTCGGATCAGCTTTCAATCGCTGGCAGATCTGAAGGCCATCCAGCGTCGGAAGCATCAGGTCCAGAATGATCAAATCGGGACGTTTCGACTGAGCGGATTCCAGGCCGACCAGGCCGTCCGTCGCTACCAGAACCTGAAACCCTTCCTTACGGAGATTGTAGGCCAGTACGTCGACGAGTGAGGTTTCGTCTTCAATGATGAGGATGGTGGGTGGAGTCATCGTCGCCTCGCTACAGGCTCTCACGATTCAGAACTCAGCGGACTGCGATGGCGGATAATCGCCCCTTCCACCAGGTAAACCACGTCTTCCGCGATGTTGGTGGCATGGTCCGCCACCCGCTCCAGGTGCCGGGAGACCGAAAACAGATGCAGGCATGGCTCGATCAATTCCTGTTCCCGTCGCATCATCCGGCGCAGCTCTTGGATCATTTCACGGTTTTGTAGGTCGATGTCCGCGTCGTCTTCACAGACTTGCCGCGCCGCCTGGCTATCCATCTCAACGTACGCATCAATGCTCCGATGCACCATGCTGACGGCGGCCTGAGCCATCGCTCGCAGTTTTTCCGTGATCTCCAGTCGGGGGGCTCGCTCCAGAGCGCCAGCCCGCTCGGCAATGTGAACCGCCAGGTCTGCGATGCGCTCCAGCTCGTTCGAAACCGACGCAGATCGATCGCGCCCGGCTGGTGCAGAGCAAGAATCTTCAAACACTCTTCTTCGATCTGGACATCCCAGCGATCGATCTCGTCGTCTCGCTTTGCCAATTCCCGAGCAGAGGCCTCACTCGGCCGCGCCAAGCCATCGACCGCATCGTGGACCATTTGTTCGACCTTGGCTCCCATCGACAATAGGTCTCGATGAAGCGTTTGCAGGTCGCGGGCCAAATGAATTGTCATGCCCATCCTCGAATCCAGCAAGGGCGAAGTTCTGTCCGGCCGGGGTGCCGCTCGGCGGCTCGCCGCCAGCGCTTTCAAGCCCGGCCAGCCACGACGGACGACCTCACGAACCCAGGGCCGTCCGCCTTGAGCTCGGCCTTTTGGACTTTCATGATCGCACAGGCGAATGAGGATTTCGCGACCGGTTCGTGAAGAACCTGTTAAGACGGCCGCGACTCATCCGAACCGGTGAGGGTCGCGTCGGCTTCCTCCGTTGCGTCGGCTGATGCCCCACGGAGCCACACAGTAAAGGTACTCCCTTGGCCGGGCTGGCTCTGAACTTCGGCTCGGCCTCCGAAAAGTTGTGACCAGTGCTTGACCAACGACAAGCCCAAGCCGGTGCCTCCGAGCTCGCGGGAACGGGCTTTGTCCACCCGATAGAACCGCTCGAAGATCCGGTCTTGATGTTCTTTGGGTATCCCGATTCCCGTATCGACGACATCCAATCGGACTCGCGTTTGTTCTTGGTGCCATCGAACTGTGACCGTCCCGCCGTCTGGGGTGTATTTGATCGCGTTGTCGACCAGGTTGTCCAGAATGCTGCGGATTCCTTCGGCATTCGCTCGGACAAGAACCTTTCGTTCCGGCGGCTGGGCTCGCAACACCACTCCGCGGGCGTCTGCGACCGGCAGGTGGTCGGCAATGCATTCCCCCACCGCCGTGTCGAGACACACCGATTCCAACTGGACGGACGGTCCGCCGGACTCCAGCTTCGACAACGACAACAGGTCGATGATCAACGCGTGCAGCCGTTCGCTTTGCTGCTGGATCTGTCGTAAGAACACACGGTTATATTGCTCGTCGTGGATCGCTCCGTCCAGAAGAGTTTCCGCACAGCTTTGAATGGCCGTCAGTGGCGTTTTCAGTTCGTGCGACACGTTGGAAACGAAGTCGCGGCGCATCCGCTCCAACCGCCGAAGCTCGGTCAAGTCCGACAGGACCAACACCGCTCCTGGCGACGGTTTTCCCGGCAGCCGCGAAGCGAAGACTTGCACACAAGCCCCCGTGCGGCCGATTTGCAGTTCCGCCCGAACCGGGCTGGTCGACTCGTTTGCCTTCTGCAACATCTCGTGGATGGCTTCGTCACGGGTCAGTTCCCAAAGCGGCCGGCCTTCGGAGCGAACAGTAGGGACGTGGAGAAGTCGCCGCGCGGCTTCGTTGGCGTACAGCACAGAACCGTCCGCATCGACAACGATCACACCTTCTTGCATTGCCTCCAGGACGGTCTCTAACAGTCCGGCAGTTTTTTCCAGCTCCTCGTGCTGTGCGCGCAGCGACTTGATCTGGCTTTGCAACTTTTCGCTCATTGCGTTGAACGCGTCGGCCAAAGTTCCCAGCTCATCGCGATTGGCGACAGTGATTTTTTCCGGGAATTGGCCTCGCTGGATCGCCGAGGCCGCTTCGGTCAAAACGCGAACGGGGCGGACGATGCGGCCCACGACGAGCCACGTCAGCGCCAGCGCCGCCGCCGTACCGATCAACGACGTCGTCCAGATGATTCGGCGCACTGCGGCCACCTGCTCGTCCACATCGGCCATCGAGAGAGCGACCCGAACGAAGCCTTTCGGGTGATCGGCTTCACCCACGCGCAGCGCGAAATACATCATCGGGATACCGAGCGTCGGACTGACACGCTGAGCTTCGCCGATGCCGCGGCGCCGAGCCTCCACCAATTCCGGACGGTTCCGATGATTCTCCATGTTGGCGGGAGCATGCCATGAATCGGCCAGAACCGTGCCGTCTTCCGTGATGAGAGTAAAGCGAGCGCCCGTTTGTTTTCCCAAACGAACGACTTGACGCTGCAGCTTTTCGTTTTGCGGTAGTGTCAGGGCGTCTGCAAACAAGTCCGTTCCAATCGAGGCAGCGTCCCGCAGACGTTGCCGCAGTTGCTGGATCACCACTTCACGCTGGCGTGGCATCTGCAATCCAGCAAAGACCAGCCCCGCCAAGACCAGCAGGCTCACGTATGACAAAAGCAGCTTCCAGAAAAGTCGACTGGACCACACAGGTCAATCGTTCCTCTTGCACACGTCGCTGAGTAAGGACAGTCACTCGCTCCGGGACACCAAGCCTCGAATGCTGATTCTATCGATGCCCGGGCGGTCCGCCCACCGGCCGGCGCCAATGCTGGCCGGATCAACCGAATCGCCCCGTGATGTACGCCTCGGTCTCGCTGAGACGGGGCCGAGTGAAAATCTCCTCGGTTGGGCCATACTCCACCAGACGCCCCAGGTACATAAAGGCCGTGTAGTCACTCACACGCGACGCCTGCTGCATGTTGTGCGTGACGATAACGATCGTGTACTCGCCCCGAAGCTGGTGGATCAGGTCTTCGATCTTGGCCGTGGCGATGGGATCGAGGGCCGAGCAAGGTTCGTCTAACAGGAGAACCTCTGGCTGCCCCGCAATTGCTCGGGCAATACACAACCGTTGCTGCTGGCCGCCCGAAAGGCGGAGCCCGCTTTCTTTGAGCCGGTCCTTGACTTCCTCCCACAACGCGGCATCGCGAAGGCTCCGTTCGCAAACCTCAGACAGCACCCGACGGTTCCGTTCGCCATCGATTCGCAGCGGGTACACCACGTTTTCGAAAATGCTCATCGGGAAGGGATTCGGCTTTTGGAAGACCATTCCCATCCGTTTGCGGAGCTGAATGACGTCGACGTCCGGGGCGAGAATCGAGTTTCCTCGCAACCGGATGTCCCCTTCGGTCCGCACCGAATCGATCAGATCGTTCATTCGGTTGATGCAGCGGATCAACGTCGACTTGCCGCAGCCGGACGGACCGATCAGCGCTGTGACCTTTCCCTCCGGAATGGGCATCGTGACGTTGAACAGCGCCTGTTTCGGACCATACCAAAGGCTGAAGCTTTCGATCTCCAGAATGCATGGCTCGTTCCGCACCTTCTCGTGAATCTCGGCTCGCGCAGAAAGTGGAACCGCGTCGTCCGCTTCTTGGCGAGCCTCGCACTGCGGCCCGGGACCGCCCAGCACGGCTCCATGGGGCTGGTCAGCGGGCGAGTCCTTCGCTGGCGAGAGACTCGGCGAATCGACGGACGTTGTTTGCAAACTCATAGGTGGTCCTCACTGCTTCGCGTCTGGTCGTTGTTGTCACTCGTCGTGTTGGAGCGGCTTTGCGACGTGGCTGGGCACCGCCGCGCGTTCGGCAGGCGTGTCAGAAATGCCCAGGCTCGTATTTACGTTGCAGTCGGTTGCGGATGGCGATCGCGCTGAGATTCAAGGCCGCGATAATCGCAATCAACAGTAAGGTCGTTGTGAAAACCATCGGTTTGGCCGCTTCACTGTTCGGGCTCTGGAACCCCAGATCGTAGATGTGAAACGCCAAGTGCATGAAGCTGCGCTGCAGGTGTACGTAAGGGAAAACGCGATCGACGGGCAGTTCCGGCGCCAGCTTGACGGCACCGACAAGCATCAGCGGCGCTACCTCACCCGCTCCTCGGGCCATTGCTAGAATCATCCCCGTCAAAATGCCCGGCATCGCTTTGGGCAGCACGATCCGACGGATGGTCTGCCACTGGGTCGCTCCGCAGCCCAAGGAACCCTCGCGCATGGAGCGTGGCACGGCCGCCAGAGCCTCCTCGGTCGCCACGATGACGACGGGCAGGGTCAGCAGGGCCAAAGTGAGCGAGGCCCACAGGAGTCCGCCCGTCCCGAACGTCGGACTCGGCAGCTTCTCCGCGAACAGCAATTCGTCGATCGAAGCACCGATGATGTAGCAGAAAAAACCAAGCCCAAAGACGCCGAACACGATGCTCGGGACGCCCGCCAAGTTGTTCACCGCAATACGTACCGCGCTGACCGCCAGCCCCGGCTTGGCGTACTCGCGCAGATACAACGCCGCCAGCACTCCGAACGGCACGACGGCGGTCGTCATCAATAGGGTCATCACCACGGTGCCCCAGATGGCGGGAAAAACACCGCCTTCGGTGTTTGCCTCGCGTGGCTCGGCTGAAACGAACTCCCACCATCGCGCGCCGTAAATTTTCCACCTGTCCAGCCACGAGAGTCGGTTGGCAGGATAGGCCCGCACGATGTCCTTAAGCAACAGCGTCGTCTCCCGGCCGTCGGCCGTTTCGACGCGAAGCTGATAGCGCGAGTTCCATCGATCGATGGTTTCGATATCGTGGCGAATCCGGGCGAAGCGTCTTTCCAAAGCTTCCTGAATTGTTTCGAATTCGGCGTGAGCCGCCTTCCATTGCGGCGAATCTTTCCCATGCTCCAGCTCGAATTTTTTCAGCCGCAGACGGGCTTGTTCCATGAGACGATTCACCTCGCCCGCTTCGTCATGTTCCAGGCGACGGCGCTGCCGCCATTGGCGGCGCACCTGAGAATGGTACTTCTGGAAAGCCGCCCAGACGGCTGCTGGCGTCTGGGCGATCGTGTCGTCACCGATCAAAAAGGCTTTCGGAAAACCGTAGAACCGTCCCCAGGCCATCCGCTCAAAGACGACCGCCCACGCCGGACGCTCTGCCGGTTGGCCATCTGTCTGGGCGTCGCTGACCCAGCGATAGTGCTCCTGCGTCAGTTCGTAGTTGCCGACGCGGAGCAGTAGCCGGCGGGCGGGCTGAGCCTGGACGTCATGGGGCGGCGTTTCCGTCCGAGCTTCGGCCGTCTCTTCACGTACAACTTCGCCCATTACGGCTTGTCCGTCAGCCAGCCGGATGAGCACGACGGGGCGGGGCCAAAAGGTGACCAGCCCCTGCCACACAATCAGGCTGAGCAGTCCGACAATCATCGCCAGGCAAATCACCAGAGCTCCACCCAACAGCCAGACAACGGACTCGCTGCGAGTCATCAGACTGGCCCCGCTTTGTGTGCCCCGAAGGGCTGAGCGGGGGCTCGGCGGGCTGTCGCCGACCGGGGCCGACGATGTCGGATCAGAGCGATTGGCTAACACGGGCGTTGTCATAGCTGAAAAGCTCTCTTCCGAAACCGCAGCCGGATGACTTCCGCAACGGTGTTGACGACGAACGTCAGGGCAAAGAGGGTCAGAGCCGCCAGAAAGAGCACGCGATAGTGAGTGCTATCCTTCACCGCTTCCGGCAGTTCCACAGCAATGTTCGCTGACAAGGTCCGGAAGCCGTTGAAGATATTCCAATCCATCAGCGGTGTGTTCCCCGCCGCCATGAGCACGATCATCGTCTCACCAACGGCCCGGCCCAAGCCGATCATGAGCGAGGAAAACAAACCACTCATGGCTGTGGGCACCACAACACGTGCGGCCGTTTGCCAGGGCGTGGCCCCCGCCGCCAGCGACGCGGCCCGAAGCGACGCCGGGACGGCCGACAAAGCGTCTTCCGCGACCGTGTAAATGATCGGAATGATGGCGAACCCCATGACGAACCCGACAATCAAGGCATTTCTCTGCACGTAGGTTCCCACGACCGTTCCGCGGGGATCCCAGCCCAGAGCGGTCAAGCCCGTGGCGAGGCACGAGGCAAGGCCGACTGTGACCGCACATACCACCAGGAAGATCGCCAGATCAAGCAGCGCGAACGCCTGACGCGACCAGGACGCAGCCACGGGCCGAAGGGCAGGGCGGAGCCACAGATGAAAACCGATCGCAACCATCAGCACGCTCAGCGGCATCAGAAGGAGAAACCATGCTCCGAGCCCCGAGCCCGTCTGGCGGTCCAGCCACGCCATGATGTCACCCGCGAAAAGCCAGCGCTCGACGCGTGGGCCGAGCCAGACGGCCAGCGACAAGCCCAGCGGAAGCGCGAGAATCATCCCGGCGGTGTGCCATCGTTCGCGCAAAGCCGTCGACCGCAACGGTATGAACCAGTCCGCCCACCGCTTCAGCGCTCCAGCGGAGCGCAGCCGTTGAAGGTGCCGCCCGATACCTGCCGACAGTTCCCGGCAACCGATCTGACTGGCCTTCGCCAGAAACAGGTAGGCGAAGGGGACCGTCGCGAAGGCCAGCAGCAGTTCCGGCAAGACTTCCTCCACAACCGGCGCCAGGACCAACGCGGCCAGGAACCCCAACACAACGCTCGGCAGGCTGGCCATCATCTCGATGGTCGGCTTGACGATCGCTTTCGTTCGCGGCGTCAAGAACTCGCTGGTGTACACAGCCGCCAGCAAAGCCAACGGGGCTCCAAAAAGCAACGAATAGAACGTCGCCTTGAGCGTTCCGAAGATGAGTGGCATCAGGCCATACTTGGGTTCGAAATCGTCCGTACCACTCGACGACTGCCACACGTGTTCCGGCTCCGGGTAACCTTCGTACCAAACCCGTCCGAGCAAAGCTCGAACGCTGATTTCAGGATGGGGCGCGTCGATGCGCCAGGCGAACAACTCTCGGTTCGTCAAAGCGAACAGGTGGTCGTCTCGCGGTGAGAGCATCAGCGTGTTGACGGCTCGCTCTGAACGCGGCAGCGAAACCGATGCCAACTCCCGCTCGGTCGTGACTTGGAATATCCGAACTGCGCCGTCTGCATACGCCGCCGCCAGCAGACGCGATCGCGTTGAGGCGGCCAGCCGGCGAACCGCCGCTCTCGACGCCCACAGTTGATGACCGCACAACAGAACCGCGCCGTCAGCCGCGTCGCGCTGGCCCGTCTTGGCCGGAAACCAGATGCGAACTCGGCCGAGCGAATCGCCGACGGCCAACGACGTCCGGCCCGCCAGAAATACGACGGTTGTGACACGCACCGACGGCTCTTCGATCAAATCTGTCGTCCCCGCTCGAACCGGCCGCTGCGGCTGGCTGGTGTCAAACCGTTGGAGCCGACCGTCGGACCATACCACGTAAACCGTGTCGCCAAGACCGCTGAGCAACAGATATTCTGGCAGTTGTCCGCGGGGCAGCGTTACGGGACAGGAGCCTTCCCGCAGTCGAACCGTGATCCGAGCAGTGAGCAGGTTCTTTCGCTCGACGGTCCGTGCCACGTGCAACCGACCGTCCGCAGTCAAATAGGCGAGTACGCGGCCTCGCGCAGATTCCGCTTGGTCCAGCAGCACAACCGGAGCCTGACCTTTCCGGCGAAGCGGCGCCTGTTGCTCGACTTGGAGTTGTTGCAGCCGATACTGTCCCTCGGGAGTCTTTTGGAGGATGCCACTGCGGAAGACCGCGCAAGCCTCCGATGGCGGCTTCCGTGGGGCCGGCCGAACACGGTCCGGGCGGAGGCCGGACGCTCCGCTACCGGCCGCGTCCAGCTTCAGACGCACATCACGGGGCACCTGCTTCGGAGGAACGAACGAAGTAGCAAAGCCGATCCGCCCCATGCAAAGCTGCCCGTCGTCGCGAGCGCAGGCAAACGTTCCGTGACGCGGACTGAAGGTCCAAGCCGACAGGCGCTCGCCGTTCGAACCTCCTTCAAACAACTGCTCGGTTGCAACACGCTCGCCCGTGTCGGCTCGATACGCCTCAATCCGACCGTCCCCGAAGACGACGGCGAACATCGTGCTGCGTTCGTCGACGATCGTCTGAAGCGGAGCCCCGAAGAAAGGGATCGCGGCCCGAGCTGCGGGCGCCAGCCGTTCCGGCTGGAATAGGGGCCAGACGACCCAGACGAGAAACAGACCGACGAGCAAAACGGCGGCGATCGTTCCGAGGCCGCCCAGAGTGATCAGCGTGCGAGCGGTTCGGTCGGCCCAGCGAACGCGCGGAGGCGTCACTCGCTGGCGGCGTCGAGGACCGGCCGGCACGGCCCGCTCCGGAAAACGGACCTTAGACGGCGGACGTTTCGGGCAATCGGTTTCCATGGGCATTTCCGACGGACGATCAGAACTCCGGCTCGATGCCGACCTTCCGCAGTTCTTCTCGAGCGATCGCCGCGGGAACCGGATAATAGCCCGCTTTGGCCACATCCCGCTGTCCCTGACGGCTGAAAATGTATCGGATGAATTCGCGCCGAAGCGGGTCCAGTGAACTGCCCGGCTTGTAGTTGACATTCAGGTACAGGAAGCGAGCGAGCGGATACTCGCCGCTGTAGGCGTTCTCCGGCACAGCCTCGACGAAAGGCTCGCCTTCTTCCACGGCCAGCGGCACAACACGGACGTCCGCCGTCTTGTAGCCGATGCCACTGTATCCGATGGCGAACCGGTCCGTCGCGCAGGCCTGCACAACGGCCGAACTTCCCGGCTGCTCCTTCACCTCGTCTTTGTAGTCACCGCCAAGCAGCACATGCTCCTTGAAGTAGCCGTACGTCCCGGACGCGGAGTTGCGTCCGTAAAGACTGATCGGACGGCCCGACCACGGCCCGGTCAACTCCAGTTGCCCCCAAGTGCGCATGTCGACGGGATGGCCGGCCTTGCGAGTTTTCGAGAAAATGGCGTCCAATTGAGCCAGCGTGAGCCCTCGGATCGGATTGTCCTTGTGGACGTAAACGGCCAACATGTCGATGCTGGTCCGCAGCGCTGTCGGCTGATAACCGAACCGTCGTTCAAAAGCGTTCCGCTCGGCTTGCTTCATGGAACGACTCATCGGTCCAAACTGGGCCGTTCCCGCAATCAACGCCGGTGGGGCTGTGGAGGATCCTTTGCCCTCAATCTCGATCTTCACATTCGGGTAAAAGCGTTGGAACCCCTCCGCCCAAAGAGCCATTTCATTGTTCATCGTGTCGGACCCGACGCTTTTCAGGCTGCCCGACACCCCTTGCACCGGCGTGTAACTCGGCAACTTCGGGTCGACCAACGAGACTTGCCCCGCCGCGGCTTGCGCCCAGACGAAAACAAAGCCCAGCGGAACCAACCACAGCCTTTCCGCGATTCCCATACGAAATCCTCCTCTTCGCTCCGAAAGTTTCACCAGCCGCACCTCCGGCCATCGGCCCCGTCTCGCGGGATCGCCCACTCGTCGAAGCCCTGCACAGCCCGTGCGCGAGCCCCTCGCGCAGGAGGTCCAGTCCGCCTTGGGGCGTTTCGGTCACCGAGCAACCCAATACGATTGCTGCATGCTGGGATGCTAGGACCGTTTCGTTAACGAACGAAGAAGACTCGTCGATTCTTCGGTTAACATGAAAGCAAGACGCAGCCTGTCCGCTCAAAAGTTGGGACGCACCGGCACCTCCGGGGGCCGCCTCACTCAATCCCAGCCACCCCGCTGCTGAGCCAGTCGTGGTCGGCAACACTCAATCGGGCTCTCGGCACAGGCAGTTCGGTGCCTTTGAGACAAACGGCTGGCTATACTACGCTGCGGCTCGGGCGAAACGGCGTTCCGGACGACCGCGCCGCCGTGCCCTCCCACTCATTCCCAGCGGCTTGCATGACCAGAGAGGCCATGAGCGACGATCAAGATTTGCCCGGACATCACGACGCCAGCCGCACGGTCCTAGGCTCCGCGATGCTCATGACCGGCGCGGTTCTGACGGTTTTGGTCGTCATCGACCGGGCCGGAGGCTTGCCGTTCGATCTGCCGCGCTTTTGGTATGTGAATCGCTGGATGTGGCCGGCGTTGGCGTTTGGACTTTGTGTTCTGGGGACGCTGGCACTGTGGTCGGGAACACGACCGATCGAGTGGGCTCCGAGCCGGCCGGGCCGACGATTCGATTCACTGGTTCTTTACACACGTCAGAGTTGCCATCTCTGTGACGAGGCCAAGGCCTTGCTACGGAAGCATGCCGAGTACTTGCCGCCCCTCGAAGAAGTGGATGTGGACGAGTCGCCCGACCTGGTGGCACAGTACGGCGACTGCGTGCCGGTCGTGGTCATTGACGGGAAGGTTCGATTCCGAGGCCGTATCGACGAGACTTTGCTCCGCCGGCTCATCGAGGGCACGGCACCAAAGCCGGAACACCAGGAGACGGCCGGCAGTTGATCCGAGTGGGCTAGTCGGGGCTCGTCGAGACGATCGACGATCACTCCAAATCCGGGCCGGCGATGCGCAGACCGCGTTGTTGGCGGCTTGTCTGCCCTCCGCTTCGAAGTCGCGCGGATGCTGGGCGACGCACTTGGCAGCCCGGGAATCAGTCTGGTCGAAGCGACCTTCCGTACGACGAAATACCTTTCGGAAGGCAGAGGGAGCTTTGTCTAAGGGCTTGAGAGCAACATCGGGCGGAACAAGTGAGGCATTTCGCTGTCCAAGCCGTCGCGTAGGGCGTGTTGGAGGATGCGACGGACCAGGTCTGCATCCTCCAGGGCCCGGTGCGTGCGACGGTGATCTTGTTGGGCGTAATGATCGGCGATTGTCGAGAGACGATAATTGGGCAGTGAGATCAATGCTCGAGCAATGGGGATTGTGTCGATCCATGGTTGAGCAGGCAGCGGCCCCATGCCCGCCAGAGTGGTCTCTTTCGCGAGAACAGCCGCGTCGAACGGCGCGTTGTGAGCAACGAGGACACCCGCAGGAGGGAGCCAAGCAAAGAACCGTCGAAGAACTTCGGGGGCCGACGAAGCCGACGCGAGGTCCCGATCTGTGATTCCCGTCAAACGCGTCACCAGCAGCGGAAGGCGGCCGGGAGGCCGGACCAGCTCCGAGAAAGTAGCGATCACCGGCCCTTGCGACGGGAAGACGATCGCTGCCAGTTCGATCAGGCGTGCGCGAGGAAGCAACCCTGTTGTCTCGCAATCAATCGCAACCCACAGATGTTGCATGGGGCTTCGCTCTGCAGAGTTGGCGAGCATCAATTCTTGCGGTTTCCCCCCACGTGCGTGGGGACAACGTCCGCAGTCGTGGCCACTCGGACGGCAGATAGCGGTTCACCCCCACGTGCGTGGGGACAACGGCAGCCAAAGCCTGATCGTGATCAATACTTGCGGTTCACCCCCACGTGTGTGGGGACAACCCAAGGTGTGTCGGCTGGGGCCGTGCTCACCACCGGTTCACCCCCACGTGTGTGGGGACAACCCACACTT
>JAADHY010000520.1 GCA_013151585.1 Planctomycetota bacterium | reverse complement strand
TCGTTGCATCTTTACTGGGCGGATCGTTCGGTTTGTCGTACTGCGTACGGATATTGCAGCCGGACTGATACAACTCCAACAACGAGTTTTCCCAAGCTCGCGCGATGCATTCTCCGCTGGCGTGCAAAACGGGGATTCCGTTCATGGGGGCTCCTTTCTCGGGCTCTGCAGGAAAGACCAGAATGGGCGGTACCGTAACGGACTTTGCGCGACCGCGCTCCGACCGACTCGACGTCGGCTATTGTCCGCCGAGTTCGCTGGATGTGCAAGCTTGCGGCGAGGTCTACAGTTCCGTCCGAGTGAGTGGGGCGCGCGTGACAGCGTCTCGAACGGCCGCATCGAATGCTGTTGCCGCTTGCCCGAACTCGCCGGCATGGTGCCGCTCGCTACAGAGCGTTTGGCCATCAACCTGCGACCACAAACCCTTTGCATGCGGGCCCCCGACTCCAGGAGCGACGCCCGTGCCTCGATCCTGGTCGGGAGGTTGTCTTGCTTTCGGTAGCAAAGCACGCGGTCTGTTTCAGACATTTCGTACCAAAGTTTCCGATCGCAGGCATTCGGTCCATCGCCGCCTCGCTGTGGTTGCCCGCTCACAAGATTCCACTCGCCGTTGTGCGATGGGAAACGCCTGCTCAAAGCAGAGGTCTCTCTGCACAGGTCCCGGCAGGGCGAACCCCACCCACCGCAGTCGACGGTAGCACATCCTCCTCCCGTGTTTCAGCGAAATCGAAACTTGATACTGTGTCGGGGACATCAGAGGTGCGAGATTGCAGCCGAGGGACGGCGCACTTAGCGGGTCGAGGAAGTCGCGGCTACTCACCGTAAGGCAATCGCTTGTCGAAGCCG
Source organism: Planctomycetota bacterium (assembly GCA_013151585.1). Classification (GTDB taxonomy): domain Bacteria; phylum Planctomycetota; class Planctomycetia; order Planctomycetales; family Planctomycetaceae; genus JAADHY01. The sequence continues at coordinate 10,277 of JAADHY010000520.1, read as the reverse complement.
CGACGTGGTTGAAACCTTTGAACCCCCACTAGGCCCCGTCTGCCGCTCTCAAGCCGTATCGGGCTGTCGCTTCCGCCACAAGCCCCTCTCATCCAGAGTCACCGCGGGTTCACCGTTTCCTTGATGGCTTTAAATTGGATCCGGTCGAGCCATCCTTCAAGAATCGCCCCCGGAGACACGTCGGCCGCGACGAGAATGCGCGCTTGAGGCATGCGACAGGACCCGCAGGCTTGCTTCGAGTTCTTGCCAACCCGCGACGTCCACGTCGTATGCAACTGTCGGGTAAACGGCTACGAGCTCACTCTCCACGTCGAATAGTTCGATGGCAAAACGGACCGTGCACTCCGATGGGTGCGACGATTTCAACTTTATCCATCCCCGGAAACGATACCTGGTCCCGGGCAAGATCTTGAACTTGCGCGTTCTGACCAAGCTTTTCTCGCAACTCGTGCCGGAAAAATGGCCACTTGCCTCCTGATGCAGCACGATCTCGTGGCCAATTTTTCGCATCCGATTCAAGCGTTTCAGATAGATCTCCAGCGCAGCCGATCTGGGAGCAACGTCGGATTCGGTTGCCGTCAGCCCGATGCCTGGAGCTGCCATCCAACCACTCGTGCGGCCCGCACACACCTGTTCGAAGTCCGGGTCGATCGGTTTCCAGTCCGGGTCAAAGCGCACAGGACGGCCGAAGGTGAGATTCGGGTGCGGCTTGCCGGTGATCAGATAGGACGAACCGGGCAGCTCGGTGCCGCCCCGGAGCCTGTGTGGCGTCGCGGCAAAGTTGACGGTGATCGTGTAGCCCGACGAGAACGAACTGCGCTGCACGTCGCCATCGGGTGTCAACAATTGGTGGTCCGTCATCTCGTCGTAGCCCGCAACTTGAGCCCAGCGGCAGACGTTGTTGTACGACTGAATGAAGCGATCCAAGTTCAAATAGAAGAACTCCTCGGCGTACCAGCCGGTCAGGATCCAGACGGGAACCGTCCCGTACAGCATGTTGAGCAGGTCGACGCGAGCCCATTGCTCGGGTACACGCGACGGCAGCAAATCGTTCCACCAAAATGTGCTCACGACTGCGTCATGGTAGACCAGCTCGAACAGCGGCAAACGCCGGCGGCCGACAATTCGAACTCGACGAACTTCGGCGGAAAATCAGCCGGTGTGAAAAGCCGCGGGTTTCCGCCCACGCCCGTTCCGAAACCCAGGTTGTGCCCGACGCTCATCACACCTTCAAAGAAGTCGGCTTCGGGTAGTGCCCAGTCGGCGCCGCCCGTACTCAGAAATCTCGAAAAACTCGGCGTGTTTGATCTGCTTGCCTTTCTCTGGCCCGTACCACTTGATCAACGTGTCCCGGTAGCGATCGGCGCAAATCGCCTCTGCTCGCCGTCGGTTCTTGAACCACTCGAACCGAGCTGCCGGGTCCTTCGGCACCTGTTTGACCCATTCGGCCGAGCCCGGCGTACCGCCCATGATCAAAACCCGGCGAACGCCGGAGTCGATCAAGTCGTGCACAACTTCGTCAGACATGCGCGGCCACCACAAGACAACCGCACCGGGAAGCTTGGCAACGTTCGGATTAATCTTCGCTTTCTCCGCAAGCGTGCGGAACCAGCCGATCTGCTGCAGGTACTGCCGGTACCGCTGGCACATGGCCACGTACCCGCCGCTGGTGAAGAAGACGTACCGCATTCGCCGCGGGTAGCTGAACCGTTTGAACTCGCCCAGCCATTGCATCGCCAGCGTCGGCGGCTTCGGGTCGGCGACGAAGCGCATGTCGTGCGGCGTTTCGCAGAGGATCATCACACCGGCTCCGTCAGCTAGGTCCGCCATCCCGAACCAAGGCATGTGGAACGGCACCCAGCGGAACAGGTGCTGCGCCTGCTGCGGCCACTGGGAAATGTCTTCGTTCATCGGAACGACTAAGCCTTCTCGTAGCGGCCAGACCAGGTTGGCTGAATCGCCTCGCAAGACAAACGGATACGGATAGACCAGCTTCGAGAGCGGCGTGTCCGACGCGGCTTGCAGTTCGACAGCGACAGCCGCTTCTCGGTCGTCCAATTCGAAAGATGCTTCGAACTCCACGCCCTGCTGAAGCAGTGACACGTGCAGGGCGTTGCCCGTGTGCGTGACGCCCCGGACAGTCGTCCGCGGCCACCGGAGCGTCTCCTGGCAATAAACCCGGCCGTTGCGCCGGTCGATGACCTCGATCGTCGCATCGTCCTTGTGAAACCGAAGCTGCAGGAAGCGGCCGGTCATAGTCGGCTCGGCCGACCGCCCAGGAGCGGCCGCCATGCAGACGGTAACGACGATCGCGCCGATGAACCATCCAATGACTGCTAAGATGTGACACGCGAAAATGTTTGGTCCTGGTCTCCTCGAAGTGGCGCAGATGTCAAGAAGCGTGACACGACGTGGGTTCTTGGGGCTGCTTGGTATCGGTGCCGGCGTGGCGGTTGCCTCGCCCGGCACATCTACGGCCGAAACGCGCGGCGAACAACGGGCGCCTCGTTCGCAGCCGCTCATATGCCCGGAATGCGGCGGGGCGCTCGCTGCAGTAAAGCTGCGCCCACTGGCAGATCGCAAAGCGGGCTTTCGCTGTCCCCGTTGCTGTTGGTAGCTGTGCTCGTTGTGGCTGCAATCCGCGTGATCGCAACGCTGCCGACGTTGCATCAAGCGGCTTGGCCGCCAACGGAACGCTAAGTGCAGAGATCGGACGTGTGCGAACATCATGGCTTACGACTCCTGAACAAGCTGGATAGCAAAGTCGCCTGGGGGCACCTCAAGGGCCAGCGAGCCGCCCTCCACACCGGGGCGGAACGTTTTTTCGGTTCGAAGGTCATACGCTTCGCGCGGCATTTCGCGGTCGTGCAAGGGAACCGTCAGCCGGCGCGCGCCGCTCATGTAGTTGCGGCAGATGATCTGCTCGCCGTAACGCACGGCGGACGTGCCAGTCCGACAAAGCTGCGCCAGCTCGTACAGGCCCATCGAAACCCTATCCGGATGCCGTTTCAACAGTTGACCCAGGAAAAACGGTCCAAGGCATCGACCCCTCGGTTCGAATCGACCGGCTCGAGCAGTTCGTAGACTTCTTCTGCTGGCGCCTCGATTCGCGCGGCGATGATCCGGCCTTCGCGGCGTTCCAGCCGCAACACGCCCGCGACCGTTTTCAGAGTCCTCAGCGCCCGCGTCGAACGCGTAAGCTTGACTTCACCTTGCGGCTGCCCCGCCCAAACCGCCGCCAGTCCACATGCCAACCAAGCCACCGAGTTGGTAACAAGTTGTGCTTTCATTTTTCTTCGCTTCTGGTCAAGCTGGTTTCCGATTGATGCCGACTCCCCCTTCAACAGACGCGGAGTGGGACAGGCCTTCGCCACGGATTCGCCCATATTCGTAGTGGAAGTCGCCAGACTTCCGGCCGTAAGTCCAAGATACTTTCGGAATTCTGGCGAATTCCCCTACGAGTTTCCGCAGGAAAGTGGCCGAATCCCTGTTCAATGCCGGTGGGACATGCGCAGCACCGGCCTACCATGTTGCTTGTCAAAGCGTTGTCGATCTTGATGCTGTTTCTGTGCGCTGGTGGACCGGCGCGTGCGATTTGGCGTTGGTCCCCAATTATGTGCTGAGTGCTGGTTTAGGTGAGACCGTCGCTTCCGATGAACCACCACGCACTTGCGCCGGGTCTCCCAAAGTTATACGGTTTTTTTCGAGGCTCGTGGCTCATTTTAGAATCTCGCGACGTTATACAATGGGAGGAATACGACTGAAGACACAGCGTCTTCGAGAGCCCGCGGATGCCCAACGGTCCTCGGCAACCATAGGCACACCATGACGTCGCCATCACCTCGCCACGAAGAGTTCATGGCTCTCTTCGTCCGGCACGAGCCGGCGATTCACTCGCTACTCACCTCCCTCCTGGGGGACATCCACGATGCCGAAGATGCGATGCAGGAGGTCAGCTTGGTCCTGTGGCGCAAGTTCGACCAGTTCCAGCGGGGCACCAGCTTTCGTCATTGGGCGTTCCAAGTTGCTCGGTTTGAGGCGATGAACTTCCGGCGCCGACGTCAGCGTGATCGACACGTGTTCGACGAACAACTGCTCGAGCTGTTGGCCGATGACGCGGCCAAATACGCGGCGGAGCTGGAAGAACAGCGTCGTGCCCTGGCCCACTGCGTGGCTAAGCTGGAGGGGCGCGATCGCCAGGTGCTGGCCGGCTGCTACCGCGACGGGTGGACCATCCAGCGATACGCCGACAGCGTCGGCCGCACGGCTAATGCCGTGCGCAAACATTTGGCACGCATTCGTGCTGCCCTCTCTTTGTGCGTGCGCCAAACGCTCGGATTGGAGGGCCTGGGACCATGACGGAAAAGGAGCCGAATGCCGCTCAGCCGCTGATTGAGCTGATCGAACGGTTTTTAAACGGCACGGCCACCGAGTTGGAACGCGAGCGATTGGGGGATCGCTTGCGAACGTCGGCCGAGGCGCGCAGGTTCTATTTGCATTACATGAACCTCCACTCGGCTCTGCGACGCCGCTTCGCTTTTGACGCCGAAGAGGAAACGGCTGACGTCGGCTCCGACCAGCCAGCCCGGCCGGCTCGTCCTCGCCGCCGGGTGCGGCAAACGAGCTGGTCGCTGTACGCCGCCGTTGCAGTCGTCGCGTTCGTGCTGGCCGTCGTCGCGTTCTTCGTGCGTTTTGGACACTCGCCCCGGCTGGCGACGATCGTGAAAGCCCGCGGCGCCGTGCAGTGGACCGGCGATGGCGGACGAGTGGTGACACGGCTGGCGCCGGGAGCCGTGTTGGGCGGCGGTACGCTCGAGGTGTTGGCGGCCGATTCCTGGGCGATGCTCGCTTTCAACGAGGGTTCGACTGTGACACTTCTGGGCCGCACCACCCTCACGATCGCCGGAGACCATGGCATCGAAATCCGTCTGGGCGAAGGCCGCCTGTCGGCGACGGTCGCCAAGCAGCCCCGTGACCGGCCGATGATCGTCCACACGCCCACGGCGCGACTCGAAGTTCTGGGGACCCGGTTCGAGATCGATGCCGAGAAAGCAACGACGACGCTGCGGGTGAACGAAGGCCGCGTGCGCGTCACGCGCTTGGCTGACGGCCGCGTCACCGACGTCCAGGCCGACCATCAAGTGGTGGTTCGGGCCAGCCGAGCTGGGGAGTTGAAAGTGGTCCCGCGGCCCAAACCCGTGCATCGCTGGCAGAGCAACTTGCCGTGCGGTGCAGCCTACGGCCATTGGGTCACCGAGGGATCGGGTGGCCCCGCCCGGCTGGAAGCCGCCCCCATCCTGCTCGACTATTCCGATCGGCCGGCGACGCTCTATCTGGCGGCCGGCTCCGTCGGGCACGGTCCGGCACCGCCCATCGTCCTCGCCGCCGGCGCTCGTTTGCGCATCTGCTTGTGGGTCACCGCCCCTGCCGACGTCTACTTCGGGCTCACGGCCAAGCATCTGAAGGGAGGCTTCGCGGGCAAGTACGTTGCCCATCGCCGGTGCGCGCCCGAGCAAACATCTGGACAACCGACGACGATCGAACTGCACGCCGAGGATTTTCGTCCTCAAGAGAAAGAATTTCCCAAATCGCCTGTCGGCTTGGAAATAGTCGACTGGTGGTGCTTTACCTACAACGTTGACGCGGGCTTGGGGATTCTCCGCGTTGAACTGTTGCCGCGGGGCGCCTCCCCGGCTCCGCCGGCATTGGCGTCCGAGTCGCCGTCGCCGATCGCCGATCTCTGGACCGCCGCCTCGCAAGGGAATCTTGAAGCGATTAAGCGTCACCTCGCCGCCGGAGCGGACATAAACGCCCGGTTCGTCGCTCCCGGAATACCCGCTTCCGGGGCAACGCCTTTGCATCTGGCCGTGCTCGCGGACCAGCGTGAAGTGGCTCGGTATTTGATCCAGCACGGAGCCGACTTGAACGCCAAAGCCCGGGATGAACACGGCGGCACGCCGCTGCATTGGGCCGCTGCACTCGGCCGGTTTGAAATGGCACGCATCCTCATCGAAGCGGGTGCCGATGTGAACGCTCGCGACAACCACGGCTTTACACCGCTGGACGCGACGCAGTACGAGCGGCACGCGCCTCCTGAAAGCCGCGAATCGGTCGCCGAACTTCTCAGACGTCATGGTGCGCTCACTAGCAACAACTTGCCCGCAAAAGAACACCACAGACAGGAAGGAGAATCACCGTGATGCGAAATCGTGCGCGAGTTTTGGGAGCGGTGCTGCTTGCAGGACTCGCCGTCAACGCGATGCCCGCTATGGCGGCCGAAGGGGCCGACGATATATGGACGGCGACCGCCAAAGGGAAGCTGGACGCCATCAAACGGCACTTGGCGGCCGGGCAGGATGTCAATGCCAAAGCGCCCAAGAGCAACGTCACGCCGCTGATGATCGCCGCAATTACCGGGCAAACCGATGCGGCCAACCTGCTGCTGGCCAAGGGAGCGGACCCGAATCTGACCAACAACGACGGCTCCACGGCGCTGCACATGGCGGCCTTTTTCGGCCATATCGAGATCGTCAAGGCCCTGCTTGACAAAGGGGCAAACGTGAATGTCCGCAACCAGCGGTCGGAAACGCCCCTGGATACGGTCAAAGATGCGTGGAGCAAGGAGCTGGAAGGCATCTACCGCGCGATCGGCGGAGCTTTGAAGCTGGAACTGGACCTGGAGAAGATCAAGGCCGCGCGTCCCGAAATCGCGGCCGTGCTCAGAAAACGCGGCGGCAAATCGGCACGCCAACCGGTCACGCCCACCGGGTACCGCGGCGCGTACTACATGAACGGACGCATCTACGTCAACGAGTTCGGCACGCCGGAGGAAAAGCCCCTGATCGTGCCGCCCGTCCCGGCACAAGAGGATTTTAAGCCCTCTTGGTCAAAGACCGGCAACATGCTCGTCTTCTTCCGCCGGCTGAAGAACGCCCCGGTCGTGACCAATTGGAAAACTCAGATATGCATCGTCAATGTTGACGGCACGGGCTTGCATCCGCTGACCGACGGCACCCACACGGATTTTAATCCCACCTGGACACGCGACGGCACGAACACGCCGATTTGGAATCGCCGCCATCCGGATCGCGTCAGCTTCTATGTGATGACGAGCAAGGTGGGGGCCAAACCGGGCGAAGAATATCCTCTGACCGACAAAAACTACCATACGTGGGCGTATTCGTGCCTCAAAGACGGCCGCATCCTGGTCCAGTGCGCGCACCCGAAGTTCGGTTGGGGCTATTACCTGATGACGCCCAACCCGGACGGCGAGCCGAAGTTCCAGCGCATCGAATGCGAATTGGCCAGGCACGGCATTTTGGATCGCGTCAGCATTTCACCGAGCGAGACCAGGGTCTGCTTCGAGTATCAAAAGGGATTTCAGTACAAAGACCCCGGTCGGACGCTGTACATCGCCGATTTCGACGCAAAGAAGCCTGCTATCACGAATGCCAAGCCGTTCGCTAACAAAGAAGGCGCGGGGCGCTGGTTCGCCTACCCGCGCTGGACGAAGGACGAAAAAGCGATCGTCTACCACGCCAGCCCGTCCCTTTACATGTACTTCCCGGAAGACGGCCGCACAGTCAGGGTCTCCACGCGCGACGGTGCCGATTATCGTTATCCCCACTGCGAGGCGGCGCCCAAATAGGACCGAGGCGCCGGAGGGCCACGCTTCGTCGTGGCCCGCCGATTGGACTGGGACAACGGACGCGACAGAGCCCGTCCCTCCGATCGGGTGCTTGGTCTTGATCCATGTTCTGAAAAAGGCATGCCGTATGATACAGACACTTTTCCTGGTGCTTGTCCTGGCTGCTGAGGCGGCCTGTGCCGCCGATTGGCCTCAATTTCACGGGCCCAATCGCGACAATAAGTCGCGCGATACGGGCTTGCTGCAATCCTGGCCGGAAGGCGGGCCGCCACGGCTCTGGGAAGCGATCGGCATCGGCCAAGGCTATTCGTGCGTCGCCATCGCGCGCGGCAAGATCTACGTCACCGGCGAGATCGACGGAGACTGCGTGATCACCGTGCTGGACCAGGACGGAAACAAGGTATGGACACAGAAGAACGGCAAAGCTTGGGCCGGCAGCTATCCCGGAACGCGGTCCACACCCACGATTGCGCCCGACGGGTTGCTCTATCACCTGAGCGGCATCGGGAACCTGGCCTGCCTGAACGCCGACACGGGGGAGGTCGTCTGGTTGCTCAACATCCTGGATGAGTTCGACGGCCGCAACATCCAGTGGGGACTGGCCGAGTCGCCGCTGGTGGTCGATGATCTGGTGATCTGCACGCCAGGCGGCAAAAAGGTCAGCATGGTCGCGCTGGACAGGCACACGGGCCGGCCGGTGTGGAAATGCACCGGAGCGGGCGATAAGCCAGGGTACGGCTCTCCGGTGCTGGTCAATTACCAAAATCTGAAGCAAATCGTCACGGCCATGTCTCAGTCCTTCGTCGGCGTGCGCGCTTCGGACGGCAAGCTGCTATGGCAATACCCTCACAAAGTCTACGCAGACGAAAACATTTTTACGCCGCTGTTTCAGGACGGCTTTCTGATCATTTCCGGCTGCGTGAGGAAAGGCACGACGTCGCTGCGGCTGGTGGTCTCCGGCGATGAGTGCCAGGTGGAAATGCGCTGGCACAACAAGACGCTCGACAACAAGCAAGGCGGCATGGTCCTCGTCAGCGGCCGACTCTACGGCTACGCCGAACTTGGATCACGGCGGGCTCCGTGGGTATGCGTCGATTTCAAGACAGGCGAGACCGTCTTCCGGTCCGCGCCGTTAAAGGCATCGTACAAATACAAAAGCGGCTCCATCACGTACGCTGACCGACGGTTCTACCTGTATTCCGACGATGGCCACGCGGCGCTGGCCAAAGCAACCGATACGGGATTCGAGGTGACTGGCAGGTTGAAGATCGAAGATCCAGGCGACCGCCCCACGTGGGCGCACCCGGTCGTCTGCGGCGGGCGATTGTACCTTCGGTACGGTAACAAGCTTGGCGTGTATGACGTTCGCGACAAGAGTGTCCTTCGTACCGTCTCTCCGCCGTTTAACCGTCAGCCGAAGGCGTACGCGCGCTTGTTTAACCGTTAGCCGCAGGCGTACGCGTGCTCGCGACCGGTGCCTGTATACCGCGTACGCCTTCGGCTGACGGTTAAACGAGGTTTGTCGCAGTCGGTTAACGCCAACGCCGGCGATGACCGGAGGTTGGTCCGGCTGGGCCTTGTGTCCGATGCGCGGGCCGTTGGTGCTGCGGTCACACGATCAGACTGCGGGGCGACGGTGTCGTTTAACCGCAAGGCCGCAGGCCTGCGCGTTGGCAGAGGCAAGGCCCCGGGCCAGTCACAGGCGCTGTGGCCGGTCGCCTGACCGTGCCGATGCGCCGACCGGCCGTTTGCCGAGGCGTACGCGCGCTTGTTTAACCGTTAGCCGCAGGCGTACGCGTGCTCGCGACCGGCGTCCGTGTACCGCGTACGCCTTCGGCTGACGGTTAAACGAGGACGTAAACCGAATCCGTGATCAAAACCTTCAAAAAGAAAATGATCATCATGCAGAAAACCAATCAGGAACTTGATCGACGCAGCTTCATGAAGAAGGGCGTCCAGGCGACCGCAGCGGCCACGGCCACTGCGTTGGGAAAGGCCGCTGTTCATGCAGCGGTGCCGGCAGACAAGAAAATCACTTTCCCGGACGCGCTGCCGACGCGCCAGCTCGGCCGGACCAAAGTGGAACTGCCCATCCTCGGCTTCGGCGGGGCGGCCCTGCCAAGGAAATGGGGAAACAGCCTGTCAACCGAGGACCGAGTCAAACTGGTTCGCTACGCCTACGACAGCGGAATCCGCTACTTCGACACCGCCCCCAGCTACACCTACGCGGACAGCCAGGCGGTCATCGGCAAAGCCTTGAAAGACGTCCGCGATAACGTGTTCATCACGACCAAAGTCGACTTCTGGGATAAATCCAAACCGGACGGATGCTTCACCCAAGTGCCAAAGGGCGAGGCCGCTCGGCAGATTGAGATGAACCTGAAGGAACTGCAGTCGGACTACGTCGACGCCATCTTCATACATGGAACGCCGGGCGTGGAGCAATTGACCGTGGAGCAATGCATGCAGGTGCACGATGAACTGGCCAAAGCGCGCGAGAAAGGCCTGGTCCGATTCATCGGCTTCTCCGCCCATCACTATGGCTCATCCCAAAAAATCTGCAACATAACAACGGAAGAAGAGTCCGCGTAGAAGTTGGGGACGCTTGGCCATTGATTGGAGCTTTCGT